>DASVOS010000012.1:5000-114002 GCA_036383255.1 Gammaproteobacteria bacterium
CACTAGCGTGCATCCCCGGGAAGTGGTGCGGGCAGCCCTAAAGCACAACGCGGCGGCGCTGATCTTCGCCCACAACCACCCCTCGGGGGTGGCGGAGCCCAGCGACGCGGACCGGCGCCTCACCCGCCGCCTGCAGGACGCCCTGGCGCTGGTGGACATCCGGGTGCTGGACCACTTCGTGGTGGGGGATGGGGAGGTGGCATCCTTCGCGGAAAGGGGCTGGCTCTGAACGGCCTATTTAGAGGCGCGACCCCGCATCTAAGCCCCTAAATTTGCTTGCTAAATGGGCGCCGGCTGCTAAAATAGCCGCCCTTTCGCCCCCTGCCCGGGCGAAGCGTTTCCAAGAGGATTTCCGTCATGTCGAGAGTCTGCCAGGTCACGGGCAAAGCCCCCACCACCGGTAACAACGTCTCGCACGCCAACAACAAGACGCGTCGTCGTTGGCTGCCGAACCTGCACACCCACCGCTTCTGGCTGGACAGCGAGAAGCGCTTCGTGAGCCTGCGCGTGTCCACCAAGGGCATGCGCACCATCGACAAACTGGGCGTCGAGGCCGTGGTCGAGCAGATCCGCGCCCGCGGCGACAAGGTCTGAGGTAACAAGCCATGCGTGAGAAGATCAAACTCGTCTCGAGCGCCGACACCGGCCACTACTACACCACCACCAAGAACCGCCGCCTCCATCCGGACAAGCTGGAGACGATGAAGTTCGACCCGGTGGCGCGCAAGCACGTGAAGTACAAGGAAGCCAAGATCAAGTAAGCGCTTCCGGTACCGGAAAAGAAAAACCCCGCCTCTCGGCGGGGTTTTTGTTTCTGCGTTTACTTGAGGCTTAGGCCGCTTGCGGCAGCGTGTAGCTGCGCAGGTGCGCGGCGAACTCCTGCAGGGAGGCGATGCCGCTCTGCTCCGCCTCATGGCACCAGTCCTTGAAGTGCTGCAGCAGCGTGTCGTTGCTCTGGGCGTTGTTCTCCCACAGCTTCTCCAGCTTCATGCGGAAGCCGTACACCGTGTCCAGGGCCTGGCTGCGGGCCAGCGCCAGGCGCAGGCGCCGCTGCTCCACCGCGTTCAGGAGACCACGCTCACGGATCATCAGACGGCGGGTGCCGGCCAGGAGCTTGGTGCGCATGGCACAGGCGCCTTGCTTCTCGGCCTTGTAGGCCGGGACGATGACGTTGCGGCCGTAATGCCGCAGCACATGCAGGCGGTTCTGGATGATGGCCTGCACGGTATGCAGGTCCACGTTGGCGGCCTTGCTGATGACCGGCGTCGGGGCCACGCGGCGGACCTTCACGAGTCCCAGGGCCTTGAGGGCGCGGATGTACATCCAGCCGAGGTCGAACTCCCAGGGGCGCAGCGCGAACTTGGCCGAGCTCGGGAAGGCATGATGGTTGTTGTGCAGCTCTTCGCCGCCCAGGATGATGCCCCAGGGCATCACGTTGGTGGCCGCGTCCTTGCACTCGAAGTTGCGATAGCCCGAATGGTGGCCGATACCGTTCACCACGCCGGCGGCGAGGAACGGGATGGCGATCATCTGCAGGGCCCAGATGGTGAGGCCGGGGATGCCGAACAGGGCGACGTCGACCACCAACATGATGGCCACGCCGAGCTTGCCGTGGGCGGTATAGACCTTGCGCTCGATCCAGTCGGCGGGCGTGCCGCGACCGTATTTCTCGAGGGTCTCGGGGTTCTGGGCTTCCTCGCGGTAGAGCTCGGCGCCTTCCAGCACGACCTTGGCCAGGCCCTTGAACTTGGGGCTATGGGGGTCTTCGGCGGTCTCGCACAGGGCATGGTGCTTGCGGTGCACCGCCACCCACTCCTTGGTGAGCATGCCGGTGGAGAGCCACAGCCAGGCGCGCATCACATGGCTCACCAGCGGGTGCATATCGAGACCCCGATGGGTCGCGGTGCGATGCAGGTAGAGAGTGACGCTGAGGATGGTGAAATGGATCATCAGGGCCGCGACCAGGACGTAAGCCCAGACCGGGAGCCCGAGGAGACCATGGAGGAAGATGTGCAAGTGACTGACCTACCTAGCTAATAACTGATTATGTTGACTATAGGGCATGGGGTTAGCGCAGTCCATCGGGGCAACCCTGATGCCTTGCAAACCGGGCATTAAGCCCGTAAAAAGGCCCTTCCCCCGCTTCACGATTGCGCAAAATTGCGCCAACGGAAGCTTGAACAACCCGTCGCCCTGGATACTTTTTCGCCAGCATGCCTACCGGGACCTCTCGCGCGCTTGCAGCACCGCTGGTGAAGGTGGAAGACCTCCACCGTTCATATGGGCTGCGCCACGCCGTACAAGGGCTCTCGTTCGAGCTGGCACGGGGCGAGATCCTGGGGCTCCTGGGCCCCAACGGCGCCGGCAAGACCAGCACCCTGCAGATGCTATCGGGGAACCTCGCCCCCAGCCGCGGACGGGTTCTCATAAACGGCATCGACCTCCTGGACGAACCGCTCCGGGCCAAGGCTGAGCTCGGCTACCTGCCGGAATTGCCGCCGCTCTACCCGGACCTCACGGTGGACGAATACCTGGATTACTGCGCGGCCCTGCACCGGCTGCCCAAGCCGCGGCGGCGCGCCGCCCGGGACAATGCCCGGGAGCGCTGCGGGCTCAAGGACACGGGCCGGAGGCTCATCGGCAACCTCTCCAAGGGCTACCAGCAGCGGGTGGGCGTGGCCCAGGCGATCATCCATGCGCCGGCGGTGGTGATCCTGGACGAGCCCACGGTGGGCCTCGACCCGATCCAGATCCGCGAAGTGCGCGCGCTCATCGCCGAACTCGGCAAGGAGCACGGCGTGATCCTCTCCACCCACATCCTGCCGGAGGTGCAGGCGGTGTGCAGCCGCGTGCAGATCATCCACAGGGGCCGCACCGTGTACAGCGACAGCGTGGCCGCGCTCGCGGCTCAGCAGCAGCCCCTGAGCCTGGTGCTGGACTGCCGCGAGCTGCCCGCGCTCAAGGAACTGCGCGCCATCGAGGGCGTGGAATCGGTGGAGAAGCTCGACGCCCATCGTGCGCGGCTGGGCTTCGCCGCCGGCACCGATCCCGCCGAGGCGGTGGCGGCCCTCGCGGTGCGCGGCAAGTGGGGCCTGCGCGGCCTCACCCCGGAGTACAAATCCCTGGAGCAGGTGTTCGTGGAACTCACCACCGCCGACGACGCGGGAGTCACGCCATGATGGCCTTCACCATCGCCTGGCGCGAGCTGCGCAACCTGTTCCTCTCGCCCCTGGCCTGGGTGCTGCTGGCGGTGATCGAGTTCATCCAGGCCTGGCTGTTCGCGGTGGCGGTGGAGACCTTCCGCGGCGACCCCAGCGGCATTGCCGGCGTCACCGACCAGGTGGGCGCTGGCCTGTTCAGCCTCGCCAGCATCATCATGCTGATGGTGGTGCCGCTCCTGTCCATGCGCCTCATCAGCGAGGAGCGGCGCAGCGGCAGCCTGACGCTGCTGCTCTCGGCGCCGGTGCGCATCAGCGAGATCGTGCTCGGCAAGTACCTGGGCCTGACCGCATTCCTGGCGCTGATGGTGGCGGTGCTGGCGGCCATGCCGCTCTCGCTCGCCGCCGGCACGCAGCTCGACTACGGCAAGCTCGCCTCCGGCGCCCTCGGGCTCATGCTGCTCCTGGGGGCCTTCGCCGCCGCCGGCCTCTACATGTCCACCCTCACGCGCCAGCCGGTGGTGGCGGCGGTTTCGGGCTTCGGCCTGCTGCTGTTCCTGTGGTTCATCGACTGGATCGGGCACGGCAGCCCGCGCTTCAGCGCGCTGCTCCACTACTTCTCCCTCACCGACCACTACACCTCGATGCTGCGCGGCAGCTTCGACAGCGCCGACGTGGCGTTCTACCTCATCTTCATCGGCACGTTCCTGGCGCTCGGCATCCGGCGCCTGGAATCAGCGCGGCTGCAGGGCTGAGGCGCGCATGCAGGTCACCTCGCACTCCCGCCGCCGGGTCCTGGCCCAGAACCTGCTCTCCACGCTGCTGGTACTGGTGGTGGCGGGACTCCTGGCCTGGCTCAGCAACCAGTACGTGTACCGGGCGGACTGGACCTACGGCCACCGCAACTCCCTCTCGCCGGCGAGCGTGAAGCTGCTCGCGGCCCTCAAGGAGCCGCTCACCGTCACCGCCTATGCCCGCACCGAATCGCCGTTCCGCGACGCGCTGAAGCGCTTCATCCGCAACTACGAGACGGTGAAGCCGGACGTGGCGCTCACCTTCGTGGACCCGGACCGGGAGCCGGAGGCGGCGCGCCGCGCCGGAATCACCCGCGACGGCCAAGTGGTGCTGCAGTACGCCGGGCGCAGCGAGAAGCTGGAGCAGGTGACGGAAGCCGAGATGGGCGACGCACTGCAGCGGCTGGCGCGCTCCTCGGAGCGCTACGTAGTCTTCCTCAGCGGCGACGGCGAGCGCAGCCCCACGGGCGAGCACAACTTCGACCTGGGCGACTTCGGCAAGCAGCTTGAGGCCAAGGGCTTCAAGGTGCAGAGCCTGAACCTCGCGGCGAACCCCGGCGTGCCGCAGAACACCTCGGTGCTGGTGATCGCCGGCCCCCAAGCCCAGGTGCTGCCGGGCATGGTGCGCATGATCCGCGACTACGTGAAGCGCGGCGGCAACCTGCTCTGGCTCGGTGACCCGGGTCCGCTCTATGGGTTCGAGCCCCTGGCCTCGGACCTGGGCCTGCGCTTCGGCGCCGGCACGCTGGTGGATCCGGACACGCAGCTCTTCGGCATCGACGATCCCAAGGTGATCATGGTGCCCAAGTACCCGGCGGAGAGCGCCGTGGCCCACGGCCTCTCCACCATCACCGCGTTCCCGGACGTGACCTCGGTCAGCGTGGACAAGGCCAAGGGCTGGGAGGAGGACCCGTTCCTTGAGAGCCTGCCGCGCAGCTGGCTCGAGACCGGCAAGCTCGCGGGTTCGGTGGCCTATGATCCCAAGGCCGATACGCTCGGCCCCCTCACCATCGGCCTCGCGCTCACGCGCATGGTGGGCGACCATGAACAGCGGGTGATGGTCACCGGCGATGGCGACTTCCTCTCCAACCAATATGTCGGCACCGCCGGCAACCTCGACCTCGGGCTCGACATGTTCAACTGGGCGAGCCACGACGACGCGTTCATCGACATCAATCCGCGGCCGGCGCCGGACCTGACGCTGGGCCTCACGCCCACCGCGCAGGGCGTGATCGGACTCGTGTTCCTGTTCCTGCTGCCGGTGCTGTTCCTCTCCGCCGGCCTCGGCGTGTGGCTGCGCCGGCGCCGCCGCTGATGGCGCTCAATCCACGCAGCCGCCTGAACCTCGCCCTGCTGGCCCTGGCGGCGCTGCTGGGCGCCTTCGCCTATTTCCGGCCCGGCCTGAAGGCGCCGGTACAGGCGCCCCCGGTGGCGGCAGACGCGACTGCGCTCTCGGACGTGCGCATCGCCCTCGCCGGCAAGCCGGAGATCCACCTGGTGCGCAAGGGCGAAGCCTGGCGCATGCGGGCGCCGCTGGATTTCCCCGCTGATGCGGCACTCATGCAGGGCTTACTAGACAGCTTGGCGGCGCCGCTGGAGCGGGGGTTCCCCGCCGCCGGCACCGAGCTCGCCAAGTACGGCCTGGATAAGCCGCTGGCCCGGCTCTGGCTCGATGGCAAGGAGTATGCGTTCGGCCTGCTTCAGCCCGTGAGCAAGCAGCGCTACGTACTGCACGGCGGCAAGGTGCGCCTCGTGGACGACTACGTGTTCTACCGCATCGCCCATGACACCTACTGGTGGCTGGACAAGCGGCTGGTGCCGGAGGGCGCGCGCATCACGGCGCTACAGCTGCCCCATGCCACCCTCACTCAGGACTCGAAAGGCATCTGGCAGCTCGCACCGGCAAACAAGGGTGCGACGCCAGAGACCATCCAGACGCTGGTAGATGCCTGGCAAGATGCCTACGCCATGGGCATGGCGCCCATCGGCAAGGGGAAGCGCCTGGGCGAGGTGGCCTTAAGCCTCGCCGGCGCGAAGGAACCGCTGCGTTTTCTCATCCTGGACGATCCGGACTACCTGATCCTGGCCCGGCCCGACCTTAAGCTCGAGTACCAGGTGGACATCAGCCGCAACGACGCGCTGCTCGCCCCCGGCACTGAACCTTGAACCCACATGCCTGAGCTTCCTGAAGTCGAGACTGCCCGGCGCGGCATCGCGCCGCACCTGGTCGGCCATCGGGTCACCGCGGTGGTGGTGCGGGACCGGCGCCTGCGCTGGCCGGTGCCGGCGGCACTGCTCAAGGAGCTGCCAGGCCAGCGCATCGAAGACGTGGCGCGGCGCGGCAAGTACCTCCTGCTCAAGACCCGCGCCGGCACTGCGCTGCTGCACCTAGGCATGTCCGGGAGCCTGCGGATCACGTCCCGGGACACGCCGCCCCTGAAGCACGACCATGTGGACCTCGTGATGGACACGGGCAAGGCGCTGCGCCTGCGCGACCCGCGCCGCTTCGGCGCACTGCTGTGGACCCGCGACGACCCCGGGAAGCACAAGCTGTTGAGGGGCCTGGGGCCCGAGCCCCTAGGCGACGAGCTCGACGGCGAGTACCTGTTCGAGGCCTCCCGCGGCCGCAAGGTGGCGGTGAAGCAGTTCATCATGGACAGCCACGTGGTGGTGGGCGTGGGCAACATCTACGCCAGCGAGAGCCTGTTCCTGGCGGCCATCAAGCCGCAGCGCGCCGCCGGCCGCGTGAGCCGCAAGGAATACGCCGCGCTGGCCCGCGGCATCAAGAAGGTGCTCACCGCCTCCATCAAGGCCGGCGGCACCACGCTGCGGGACTTCGCCCGGGAGGACGGCGAGCCCGGCTACTTCAGCCAGCGCCTCAGGGTCTATGACCGCGCCGGTGAACGCTGCTACCGCTGCGGCGGGACCATCGCCGCGAAGGCCACCGGGCAGCGGATGACTTACTGGTGTCCGGATTGTCAGAGATAGATCGGACCTGCGCCTCTTCTCTTACCCCGTAGCGCGAGCCGAGCACCGCCGCGAGCAAGTGAAGCCCGCAGGGGCGTCGGCAGGGATGCCGATGCCTTCACACGCGGGGCAGGAAGCCCCGTGTGTGAAGCTGCGCAGCGAGCAAGGCGCGCAGGGAAGGTGCGGCTTCCGCACCCCGCGCTCCGGGTGAGCGCTTTTGGTTACTTTTGGCGCGCCAAAAGTAACCCGCCGCCAGGAGGCGGCGGAATGGGATTTCGGCAGGGATGCCGCGTTACAATCTTCATATGGGCAACCGCCTCTCCAAGATCTACACCCGCACCGGCGACGACGGTACCACCGGTCTCGGCGACGGCACGCGCGTGCCGAAAGACGACGCCCGGGTCGAGGCCTACGGCACCGTGGACGAACTCAACAGCGTCATCGGCATGCTGCTGGCGGAGGACGTGCACGTGGACATCCGCGCCTGCCTCACGCGGGTGCAGCATGAACTCCTGGACCTGGGGGGAGAGCTCTGCATCCCGGGTTACACCGCCATCACCGCCGAGCAGGTGGCGCGCCTGGAGAACGAGCTGGACGGCTTCAACGCGCCCCTGCCGCCGCTCAAGGAATTCATCCTGCCGGGCGGCAGCCCCGCCGCGGCCGCCTGTCACCTGGCCCGCACCGTGTGCCGGCGCGCCGAGCGGCGCACCTACACGCTGCACCGGCACGCGCAGGTGAACCCCCTGGCGCTCCAGTATCTCAACCGCCTCTCGGACCTCTTGTTCGTGCTGGCGCGGGTGATCGCACGGCACGATAGAGGTACCGAGGTGCTGTGGAATCATGAGAAGAACAAAGACTGAAGCCTTAGTGCGCGGCTGCGCGCGTATCCCTGATCTTTTGCAATGATTCGCAGAGCTGCTTGCCTGCATCGAGCAGGCGCGGCGTGGAGCGCGAGATCCAGTCGTCGTTCACCACCACGAAGGCATCCGCTTTCACGGCGGCGAGCTTCGGCCAGCGCCGCCATTCCTTGATTCGCTGGGCCACGTCACCCTCCCCATCGCCGGTGGCGATCACCTCCGGGTCCCGGGCCAGCACCGCCTCCAGGCTCACGGCCGGCGCGAGGTCAGAGAGGTCCGCGAACACGTTGCGCCCGCCGCAGATCACGATGAGGTCGCTGATGCTGTGGGTGCCGCCCACGGTGAACAGGGGCTCGGCGGAGATCTCATAGAACACCTTGAGCGGCGCGGCGTGCTCATAGCGGCTGCGCAACGCGCCCAGGCGCGTGCGGAAGTCCTCGGCGGCAAGCTGGGCCGAGGCGGCATGGCCGGTGGCGAGGCCCAGGAGTTCCAGGTTCGCAGCGATGTCCGGCAGCCTGTGAGTGCCGACGGCGAGCACCGTGAACCTGAGGCTGCGCAGCTTGTCGATGAGGACCTGGGGCGTGCCGCCCTGCCACACCAGCACCAGATCCGGCTTGAGGGCCAGGAGCTTCTCGGCATCCACGTGGAAGGCATCGCCCACCCGGGGCAGCTGCTTTGCCGCCGCCGGCCAGTCGCTGTACTCCACGGTGCCCACCAAGGCATCGCCGGCACCCACGTCGTAGGTGAGTTCCGCCATGTCCGGCGCCAGGGCCACGATGCGCTTGGCCGGCGCCGCCAGCGTGACTTCCACGCCGTCGGCACCCTTGAGATGGATGTCCGCCAGCGCCGCGCCGGGAGCGCCAGCGAATAGCCAGAAGAAGATAAAACCTGAAACCTGTTTTCTGGCCGTCATGAGGCGGAGCGAGGCAAGGCGCGCGGCGGCGAGTGCCGGCGAGTGTACGGGCCAGTACATGAGCCGGTCGAGCCGGCGCGCAACGCGGCCGCAGCCCGCCGCAGTAGGCCAGAAACAGGTTTCACCAAGACCACTGAAAGATCGAGAAAAGCGCGTACACGACAACCCAGATGATCAGGGTGCGCCGCACCAGGCCGAGGGAGGACTTGAGGCGGGTGAGACCGGTCTCCTCCCCCACGGTGCCGCGCACCGCGCCCAGGCCCGTGAACACCAGCACGTCGCCGCTCACCTGGAAGAAACGCAAGCTGCAGGCGTGGTAGTAGGCCTTGAGATCGGAGACCGCGTCCTCGAAGCTGCCTGCCAAGGCATACCCGATCGCAGTCAGGTGAGCCGGTATCCAGTCCAGCACACCCAGGAGGCGCGCCGCCGCGGCATAGGTCTCCGGGCTCAAGTCCGGCAGCGGCCTGCGCTGCATGAGGTCGGCGCAGCGGTACAGCACCGCGCCGCCGGGGCCCAGGATCCCGAACCAGAACAGCACGCCGAACTGGCGCGCGTTCGCCTCGCGGAACACACACTGGGTCACGGCGCGGGTGCGCTCCGCGGCGTCGGCCGGCGGCTCGGTCTGCAGGAGCTCCGCCGCCAGGCGCTCGGCACGGACTTCGTCCCCGGCTTGCGCAGCCTCTATATAAGCGTCCACTTGGTCATGCAGGTCCTTCGGACCCAGGCAGAACCAGAACACCGCAGCGGCGAACACGAAGCCGAAGCCTTCCCAGATGTGGGAGAGCAGGTCCCCCAGGAACAAGGCCACCACCGCCGGCACCAGCACGATGAGCAGCGCGCCGGCGGTGGCACGCACCGGATCGGCGTTGCGGGCGAGGCCGGCGAAGGCCTCGGCATAGGCATTGAACCAGCGCGCGTCGCGCAACCGCTCGAGCTGGCGCGCGGCCTGATCCAGCAGCAGGGCGAAGAGGACGGCCAGGAAACTCATGGCTGCGTAGTAGACCCGGCGCGCGGCTGGCTTGCAAGTATGTCGCGGTAGCGCATCCAGTCGAACGCGGGACCGGGATCGGTCTTGCGGCCGGGTGCGATGTCGCTATGGCCGACGATGCGGGACGTGGTGATGCCGGGATAGGCGCGCATCAGCGCGGCGCTGACGCAGGCGAGGGAGCTGTACTGGGGTCCCGCGTAGGGCGTGGTGTCGTCCCCCTCGATCTCGATGCCGATGGAGAAGTCGTTGCAGGCTTCGCGGTCCTGGAAGCGGGAGGCGCCGGCGTGCCAGGCGCGCATGTGGAACGGCACGAACTGGACCACCTCGCCGCCGCGGCGGATGAGGAGGTGCGGCGCCACGCGCAGGCCCGCGATGTCCTTGAAGTAGGGATGCGCGTCGGGCGGCAGCTGCCCGAGGAACAACTGCTCGATCCAGGGGCCGCCGAACTCTCCCGGCGGAAGGCTGATGCCGTGGATCACCAGCAGGTCCACGGCCATGCCCGCCGGGCGCGCGTCGCAATGGGGCGAGGGCCGGTACGCGGCGCCGGACAGGAGTCCCGTGACGAGGTCCACTTCGTGCTGCATCCCTTAAGTATCCCTCAAGCCGGGGTGGCGCGTGGCCCCCAAATGCGCAAGACTGCGCATACAGACTTTCCGGGGACCCCAAAAGCCCATGGCCCAGCACCGTACCCCTGCCCTCCGGGAGATGCTCGCCGGCCTCATCCAGGCGCCCTCCGTCAGCAGCGTCAACCCCGAGTTCGACATGTCCAACCGCACCGCCGCCGAGCGCATCGCCGGCTGGCTGGACAGCGCCGGCTTCCAGGTGCGGCTGCAGGAGATCCCCGGGCACCCCGGCAAGGTCAACGTCATCGGCGTGCTGGGGCGCGGGCCCGGCGGCCTGGTGCTGGCGGGACACATGGATACGGTCCCCTACGACCAGGGACGCTGGGATTCAGACCCCTTCAAGCTCACGGAGCGGGACGGCCAGTACTATGGCCTCGGCATCAGCGACATGAAGGGCTTCATCGCCATGGCGGTGGAGGCCGGTGCGCGCCATAAGGCCGATGACCTCAAGCAGCCGCTCATCGTGATCGCCACGGCGGACGAGGAGAGCAGCATGTGCGGCGGCCGCGCGCTCAGCGAGGCCGACCTGCCGAAGGCGCGCTACGCCATCATCGGCGAGCCGACCGCCATGAAGCCTGTGCACATGCACAAGGGCATCCTCATGGAGGCGGTGAAGATCATCGGTCATTCCGGCCACTCCAGCGACCCCAGCCTCGGCAGGAACGCGCTGGAGGGCATGCACAAGGCCATCGCGGGCCTGCTCGAGTACCGCGGCGAACTGCAGCACAAGCACCACGACCACCACTTCAAGGTGCCGACGCCGACCCTCAACCTCGGCCACATCAAGGGCGGCGACAACCCGAACCGCATCTGCCCGGAGTGCGAGCTGCACTTCGACATCCGCATCCTGCCCGGCATGACCGTGGAAGCGGTGCGGGCCGAGGCGCGCGCGCGGCTCACGGAGACGCTGGCCGGGAGCGGCTTCGGCATCGAGTTCAGGAGCCTGTTCAAGGGCACCGACCCCCTTGAAACACCTGGTACTTCGGCGTTGGTGCAGGCGGCGGAGAATCTCACCGGCCACAAGGCGGAGGCGGTGGCCTTCGCGACGGAAGGTCCCTTCCTGCAGAAGCTCGGCATGCAGACCGTGATCCTCGGTCCCGGCGACATCGACGTGGCGCACCAGCCCAACGAGCGCCTGCCCATCGCGAACGTGGAACCGACCTTGCAGATGCTCGAACGCTTCATCCAAAGGTTCTGCGTCACCCCCGAACCATGAGCGCGAACGACGCCTTCATACGCCGCGACCTCTCGGTGTTGTGGCACCCCTGCACCCAGATGAAGGACCACGAGTCCCTGCCGCCGGTGCCGATCCGGCGCGGCCAGGGCGTGTGGCTGGAGGACTTCGAGGGCAAGCGCTACCTGGACGCCATCAGTTCCTGGTGGGTGAACCTGTTCGGCCACGCGAACCCGCGCATCAACGCCGCCCTAGCCCGGCAGATGGCCGAGCTCGAGCACGTGATCCTGGCGGGATTCAGCCATACCGCCGTGGTGGAACTCTCTGAACGGCTGGTGCAGCTCGTGCCGCCGGGCCTGTCCCGCTGCTTCTACGCCGACAACGGCTCATCGGCCGTGGAAGTGGCGGTGAAGATGAGCTTCCACTACTGGAAGAACCTGGGGAAGCCGAAGAAGACGCGCTTCATCACCTTGAGCAACAGCTACCACGGCGAGACCCTCGGCGCCCTCGCGGTGGGCAACGTGGAGCTCTATAAAGAGACCTACAAGCCCCTGCTCATGGACGTGATCACGGTGCCGAGCCCGGACTGCTTCAGCCGCGAGCCCGGCGAGAGCTGGGAGTCCCACACGCGAAAGATGTTTTCCCACATGGAGCAGGCCCTGGAGCGGCACCATGACGAGGTGGCGGCGGTCATCCTGGAGCCCCTGGTGCAGTGCGCCGGCCACATGCGCATGTACCACCCGGTATACCTCACGCTGCTGCGCGAGGCCTGCGATCGCCACGGCGTGCACCTCATCGCCGACGAGATCGCCGTGGGCTTCGGCCGTACCGGCACGCTGTTCGCTTGTGAACAAGCAAACATCACGCCGGACTTCCTGTGCCTCTCCAAGGGCCTCACGGGAGGCTACCTGCCCTTGAGCGTGGTCCTTACCCGCGAGGCGGTCTACGACGCCTTCTACGATGACTACACCAAGCTGAACGCGTTCCTGCATTCCCACAGCTACACCGGCAACGCCCTGGGCTGCCGCGCGGCGCTCGCGACCCTGGATATCTTCAAGGAAGACGACGTCATCACGAGGAACCGCACCCTCGCCGCCCACATGGCCAAGGCCGCGGCGCCGCTCGCGGACCATCCCCACGTGGCGGAGGTGCGCCAGCACGGCATGATCCTCGCCATCGAGCTCGTGAAAGACAAGAAGAACCGCAGGCCCTACGACTGGAAGGAGCGGCGCGGCCTCAAGGTGTACCGGCACGGCCTGCAAAAAGGAGTGCTGCTCAGGCCCGTGGGACCGGTGGTGTACTTCATGCCGCCCTACGTGATCACGCCGGAGGAGATCGGCCTCATGGTGCGCACGGCGGCAGAAGGCATCGAACTGGCGGTGGCGGACTAGATGCGCACGATCCGTGTGTTCCATGGCAGCCGCCTGATGGGCAAGGAGCGGGTGGCACTGGATGCTGCCGCCGCGAAACACGTGCTCACGGTGCTGCGCCTGAAGCCCGGCGCGGAGCTCACGCTGTTCGACGGCTCGGGCTTCGAGTTCCCGGCGCTGCTGGAGCAGGCGGACAGGAAGCAGGCGCTGGTGAAGATCACCGGCATGCACGGGCCGGCGGTGGAGTCGCCCCTGCAGGTGACCTTGGCCCAGGGCGTGTCCCGGGGCGAGCGCATGGACTACACCATCCAGAAGGCGGTGGAACTCGGTATCGCCGCCATCGTGCCGGTGCTCACGGAGCGCAGCGTGGTGAAGCTGGACGACAAGGGAGCCGCCAAGAAGCGCGAGCACTGGCAGGGCGTGGCGACCAGCGCCTGCGAGCAGTCCGGCCGGGTGCGCGTCCCCGTGGTGGCGATGCCGGTGAGCCTGGCGCGCTTCCTGGCGGAGAAGCCGGAAGGGGATCTCAAGCTCCTGCTGGATCCGCAGGCAGGCGTGACGGCGGGCAAGCTGCCCCGCCCCGCCGACGGCAAGGCCATGCTGCTGGTGGGGCCGGAGGGAGGTCTCAGTGAGAGCGAGGTCGCGCTGGCGGCGCGGGTGGGATTCCAGGGGCTGAAGCTCGGGCCGCGCATATTGCGCACCGAGACGGCGGCGCTGGTGGCGCTCAGCCTATTGCAGGCGTCGTGGGGTGATCTGGATTAAGCCGGTGGGAGCGGGATTTCGGTGGCCGTGCCGGAGCCAGTGGCGGTGTCCGTGAAGCGCCGCTCCGGCATGACCTCCAGCAGCTTCGCCTCGATCGCTTCCAGGTCCGGGATGTAGGGCCGCTCGTTGGCCATGCGCACCCGGTTCAGCACCGGGCCGTCGTTGGCGCCGAAGTCGTTCTCAGGGTCTACCGAGAGCACCGCCGGGTTCACGCGCACCAGGTAGGGATAACCCTGGGTCAGGATGGCGAAGAGCGGCGGGTTGATCTGCTCGCCGATGGCGTGGGCCACGGCGATGCGGGTGCGGTTGGCCCGCTCCGGCACCTTGCGGCCGCACATGCCCTCGAAGGACACCAGCGGGATCTCCTGGCCGTTCCAGGTGATGATGCCGAGCAGCCACTCCGGCGCGCCGCGCACGGGCTTCGGGCGCAGGAAACCGGTGACCTCGGTGATGGACAGGCGCGGCAGGATCATCTTGCCCCCGGCGAAGGGGATGAGCAGGCTGTAGACCTCTTCGAACTGCTGTTCAGCCATGCATCACCAGCTGGTGCGCTGCGGGTTGAAGCTGCCCACCAGCTCCTGGATGTTCTCGAGGAGCTCGGCTTCCTGGTAGGGCTTGCCCAGGTAGCGGTTCACGCCGATCTCCATGGCGCGGTTGCGGTGCTTCTCGCCGGTGCGCGAGGTGATCATGATGATCGGGATGGCCTTGAAGCGCTCGTCGTTGCGCATGTGGGTCGCCAGTTCGTAGCCGTCCATGCGCGGCATCTCGATGTCCAGCAGCATGACGTCCGGGACGGTCTCCTGCAACGTCGCCAGGGCATCCACGCCGTCCTTCGCGGTGATGACGCGCATGTTGTAGCGCTCCAGGAGGCGCTGGGTCACGCGGCGCACGGTGATGGAGTCGTCCACCACCATGGCGAGGACACGGCGGTCCTCCTGCGGGGCCTCGCGTTCCTCCACCACGATCTGTTCGGCTTCCGGCTGCGCCACGCTGCGCGCCAGGGAAGAGACGTCCAGGATCAGGAGGATGCTGCCGTCGCCCAGGATGGTGGCGCCGGACAGGCCGCGGATGCTGCCCACCTGCGGACCGACGGACTTCACGACGACCTCGCGGCTACCCTGCATGCCTTCGGTGATGAGCGCGATGCTGGCGTCGCCGCTGCGCACCAGCAGCAGCGGGATGGTGGTGAGCTCCTCGGGGAACTGCGGGGCGCCGATGCCGAGCAGCACCGAGAGGTGCTGCAGCCGGTACTGGCGGCCGCCGTAGGTGTACACCGGGTCCTCGGTGGACATGAGCTGCTCGAGCTGCATGCGCGGGATGCGCGCGATGGCCTCGATGGAGGGCAGCGGCACCGCGTAGGGCTGATCAGCCACCTTCACCAGCAAGGCCTGGGTGATGGAGAGGGTGAACGGCAGGCGCACGGTGAACTTGGCGCCCTGCCCTTCCGTCGAATCCATGCGCAGCGTGCCGCCGAGCTGCTTGATCTCGCTCGCCACCACGTCCATGCCCACGCCGCGGCCGGCGGACTGGGTCACCTTCTGGGCGGTGGAGAAGCCGGGCTCCAGGATGAACTGCATGACGTCGCGGTCGCTGAGGCGCACGTCCTTGGCGGCCATGCCGAGTTCCTCGGCCTTCTTGCGGATGGCCTTGAGGTTCAGGCCGGCGCCGTCGTCCATGACCTCCATCACCACTTCCGAACCCTCGCGGTGCAGGGCGATGGTGATGGTGCCGGACTCCGGCTTCTTGTGTTGCTTGCGGCTCTTGCCGTCCTCGATGCCGTGCACCACGGAGTTGCGCAGCATGTGCTCGAGGGGCGCCAGCACGCGTTCCAGCACCTGGCGGTCCATCTCGCCTTCTGCGCCGATGAACCTGAGGTCCACGGTCTTCTTCTCTTCGTCCGCGGTCTGGCGCACCACGCGGCGCAGGCGCTGGGCGTGGCGTGAGAACGGCACCATGCGCGTGCGCATGAGTCCGTCCTGCAGCTCGGTGGTGACGCGCGACTGCTGCAGCAGCAGCGTCTCGGTCTCGCGCGCCTGGTTGGTGAGCAGCGCCTGGATGCTCGCGAGGTCGCCCACGGACTCCGCCAGCGCGCGCGACAGCTGCTGCATGGTGGAGAACTGGTCCAGCTCCAGCGGGTCGAAGTCGGGGTTGGCGTTCTCGCCCGCTTCCTGCACGTACTGGGAACGAATCTGGGTCTCGGTCTCGATCTCCATCTTGCGCAGCTGGTCGCGCAGTCGCACCACCGTCTGCTCGAGCTCGCCGAGGTTGAAGTTGATGGTGCTGACCTGCTGCTCCAGGCGCGAGCGGTAGATGCCCACCTCGCCCGCGTAGTTGAGCGCGTTCTCGAGCAGATCCGCGCGCACGCGCACCAGCTCGTACTGGATGCGCGAACCGGTGCGGCGCTCGGCCTCGCCGCCCATGGCGGCTTCGGCGGCGGCTTCCGTGTCCGGAAGCCCGTCCTCCTCGGGAGCGGCCTCGGGCGCGGCGGCCCGGGCGGCCGGCTCGGCCGCAGGTGCCTCTTCGGTGTGGTCGATGATCGGCGGCGGCGGCCTGATGGTGACCGACTCGAAGCGCTCCTCCGGAGCCTCCGGCTCCAGCTCCTGGTCCACGGTGTGGCCGTGCACGCGCTTGAGGTCCAGCACCAGGTCGCCGGCGTCGAAGATGGGCTGGTTCGCGTAGGCCTGCTCCATCATGCGGTGCAGGCGGTCCACGGAACGGTTGAGCAGGATGAAGAGCTCGCTGGAGGCGGCGATGCGGCCGTCCACCACGTCCGTCAGCACCGTCTCCATCTCATGGGAGAGGTCGCCCATGGGAGAGAGGCCCGCCATGCGCGCGCCGCCCTTGAGGGTGTGCAGGTTGCGCTGCAGCTGGGTGACCACGTCGGCATCGGTCTTGTTCTGGGACCAGTGGTGCAGGCTCGCGTCGGTGGACTCCAGGAGCTCATTGGCCTCCTCGAAGAAGATGGCCGCGAGGTCCGGATCGAAATCCTTGAGGTCCGAGAGCTGCACGAACTTGGGCGGCGCCGCGGGCTTGGGCGCCCCGGCGGCGCGGGCAGACGTGTCCGTCGTCCCCTTCTTGCCGCCCTTCTGCTTGGGCGGGGTCGGCATCGCCGGGCTCTCTTCAGCCACGTCGGCCGGGCCGGACATGACGATGTCCTCGCCCGCCAGTTCCTCGGCGATGCCCTCGGTGCCGGTGATGATCCCGGTCTCGATGCCGGTGAGCGTGGTGGTGCCCTCCGGCCTGAGGTGCTTCAGCCGCTCCATCAGGCCCTTCGGCGGCGGGATCACCTCGCCGTTGCCCAGCGCGCCCAGCATGGCGCGCATGGAGGCGATCACGTCCTTCACCAGCGTGACGTGCTCGGAGGGCAGCATCAGGTCCTGCTCGCGCAGGTGCGCCACGTAGCGGTGCATGGGCTCGATGAGCATGGCCATGTTGGCCGCGCCGGCCAGCGCCGCGCTGCCGTGCAGCGTGTGCAGGGCGCGCACCACGTCCTCGCCGATGCTGCGGTCGGTGAGGATCTGGTTGCGGAACGCGTCGAGGGCCAGGAGATGGTTCTCGGCCTCGCGCTTGAAGATGTCGTACAGCACCGGGTCCATGGCGACCGCCGGCGGCAGCACCTCGACCCGTGGCATGATGACCGTCGGCTCTTCCATCCCCGGCAGGCCCACGCCGGCGGGGCGGATCATGGTCGGCTCCTCGGGGGGCGCAGCCGCGGCGGCGGCGCTACCCGGCAGCGGCGGCTGTTCGCCGCGGCTGAAGGCGGCGGCGGCGTCCATCATCGGCGCCACGTCCACCTTGGGTGCGCTGCCGACCTCGAGCTGCTCGACGAGCTCGGGCAGGGCGGCGATGCCCATGTCGATGAGCGCGAACATGTCATCGCTCGGGTGCACCGTCTGGTCGATGACGCGGTTCAGCATGTTCTCGTAGGACCAGGCGAACTCGCCGATGAGGCGCGCGCCCACCATGCGACCGCTGCCTTTCAACGTATGGAACGAACGGCGCAGCGTGGTCAGGGCCTCCCGGTCACCCGGGTTGCTGCGCCAGCGCGGGAAGGTCTCGCGTAGCGAGTTCATCTCCTCCTGGGCTTCCTCCAGGAAGATCTCCACGATCTCGGGATCCACGTCCTGCGCCAGCACCGGCACGGCCGGCATGGCAGGCGCCGCCGGCTTGGCCGCGGGCTTCGCGGCGGCGGGCTTGGCGGGCATGACCTTCGGCGCGTCCTGCTCCGAGACCATGATGGTCGGGACTTCCTTGATCTGGGTCGGCTCGTCGCTCGGGGTCTCGAGCGAGATCTCCTCGACCATGGCGCCCGACTCCATGGTGATGGTCTCGCCGGGCTCGGACTCGACACCGGTCATGTCGATGTCCTCGTCCTCCGGGTACTCCTGGTCGGCCGGGAAGCCGAGCGCCGAGACGCAGGCCTCGGCGTTGTCCAGCATGGAGAGCGGGTTGCCGCGCCCCTGCTGCACCGTCTCCAGGTAGAACTCCATGCTGACGATGGCGTCCGCCATGCGGTCCAGCTCGTTGTGCGGCGGCGCGCCCTTGGTGACGAGCAGCTTCTTCAGGATGTACTGGCGCAGGCTGGCCAGCAGGCTCACCACCCGCGGCATCTCCAGGAAGCGGAAACTGGCCTGGATCTCGCGGATGTGGCCCGGCAGGGGCTTGAGCATGTCGCGCCGCGCCGGGTCGTTCACGAACTCGACGATGGCTTCCTTGACGCGCGCCATGTTGATGATGGATTCGCGGATGACCGCGGCCTGCACCTCGCGCATCTCCGCCTGGGAGGAGGCGGCGCTGGGGCTGGTGCTCTTGCCGCTGCCGTCCGGCGTGACGAGGTCGGACATGGCCTCGTCCAGGCCGCTCTCGACCTTGACGATGCCGCTCGCGATGTCCATGAGCGCCGTCTCGTCCGGCGCCTTCTTCTCGACGAGGATCTTCTTGAGGTTGCCGCGCTGGGCATCCAGTTCCTGGTTCAGGGCCGGCAAGCCCAGCACCGTGAGGGTGTCCCCCACCTTCTTGATGAGTTCGTCCAGGGGGCTAAGCTCGGCGGTGTCCGACTTGCCCATGCGCACGAAGATGTCGAGGGTGTCCTTGATGCGGCCGATGTCCTCGCGGATGGCCCCGGACACCGTGCGCATGAGGTTCACGTTCGGCCCGGACAGGCTGTCGCGCGCCTCCTGCACCTCGGATTCCTGCGGCAGCAGCTCGCCGAGCTTGAAGGACTCCTTGATCGAGAGGATGCGCTTGCCGGCGGTGTCGGCGCGGCCGATGTAGTAGAGCAGGTTGTTGACCAGGTCCTGGACCGGGTCCTCGGCCGCCTGGCTCTCGCCTTGCTCCATGAGCCGCTTCATCTGGCGGTCCACCTGGCCGAGCAGCTGCTTCAGGCTCACGTCCGCCTGGATGCCGCCCTCCTGCAGGCCCTCGATGATGCCGCCGACGATCCACCACAGCTCGAACACCGCCGGGGTGGTGGCGGCCTGCTCCAGCTTCTCGGCGCAGTCGGCCAGCACCGCGAGGTGCTTGGCCGCGTCGTCACCCTTGTACCAGCCGAGCAGCGCAGCCTGGAACTTCGGCCGCACCTTGCCGGCGAGGCTCTTGATGTCCACCGCCTTGGCGGGCGCCGCCTGCGGCGCCATGGTGGCGGTGCTGCGGCCGGCGAGGTTGTAGGCGAACAGCGCGCTCTCCGAGAGCAGCGGCTGGCCGCGCACGGTGCGCAGGTCGTTGAGCAGCGAGAGCAGCGCCAGCGGCATGTCGCGCCGGCCGCCGATGACGCGCTCCAGGTAGTCCGGGAGCTGCAGCATGGCGCGCATGAGCACCTCGAAGGCGGCGTCGTTGCGCGCCACCTCGCCGGTCTCGAAGCCGCGCACCACCGACTCCATCTCCTCGGCCAGCATCGCCGCGCCGTACACCTCGACGATGCGCAGCGTGCCCTGCACCTGGTGCAGGAGCTCGAGGCACTGGGTCAGGGATTCCTTGTCGTCGGCCTTCTCGACGTAGGTCTCGAGGGCCTGACGCGCGCGCACGAGCGTGTGATCAAGCTCGTTCTTGATCCACAGCAGCGAGTCTGAAGCGACCTGGCTCATGTGCGCGTCACGTCTCCGCCGTCATCTCAGGCCATCTGCTCGGGCCGCATCACCAGGGTCTCCTGGCTGCGGTTGCTGGGCAGCTTGAAGCCGGCGACCGACTTTCTCATCTCGGTCGCGAGGGCCGCGAGCTTGCCTACGCTGACCGCCGTGGCGTTGGTGCCTTCGGTGGTCTGCGCGGTGATCTCTCTAATCACGTTCATGGTGCGGGACACCTCGCCGGCGGTCTGCGCCTGCTGGCGCGCCGCGTTGGAGATGCTCTGCACCAGCGTCGCGATGTGGTTGGCCACCTTCTCGATCTCGTCCAGTGCCGAACCTGCGTTCTCGGCCAGCTGGGCTCCGCCCACCACGCCCGCAGTCGACTGTTCCATCGAGATCACCGCTTCGTTGGTGTCGGTCTGAATGGTCTTCACCAGCGCTTCGATCTGCCGCGTCGCGTTGGCGGAGCGTTCTGCGAGGCGTTGCACTTCGTCCGCCACCACCGCGAAACCGCGGCCCGCTTCGCCGGCCATGGACGCCTGGATCGCGGCGTTGAGTGCCAGGATGTTCGTCTGTTCGGCGATGTCGTTGATGAGTTCCACGATGTCGCCGATCTCCTGGGAGGATTCGCCCAGCCGCTTGATTCGCTTAGAGGTCTCTTGAATCGTTTCACGGATCGAGTTCATGCCGTCGATGGTGCGGCGCACCGCCTGGCCGCCCTTGTGCGCGATCTCCACCGACTGCGCGGCCACCTTCGCCGAGCGTTCGGCGTTAGCGGACACCTGCTCAATGGACTTCGCCATCTCGGTGATCGACTGGGATGCCGTGTTGATCTGCTTGGACTGGTTCACGGACGCCTCGGCGAGGTGCGTCGTGGTCGCCTGCGTCTGGCGGGCGGCGGCGTCCACCTGCACCGCGGTGTCGTTGATGGTGGCCACCAGGCCGCGCAGGGCCTCGAGGGCGTAGTTGATCGAGTCCGCGATCGCGCCCGTGATGTCCTCGGTCACGGTCACCTGCACGGTGAGGTCGCCGTCTGCCAGCGAGCCGAGTTCGTCCAGGAGCCGCAGAATCGCCTGCTGGTTTCGTTCGTTGGTCTCGAGCTGCATCTGCGCCGCGCGGCGGGCGTCGCCGCCCAGCACGTACAGGTAGAGGATGCCCACCAGCAGCAGGATGCCGACGAGGCCGAGGCCGTAGCCCACCGAGGGCCGCGTGAGGCGGCGGTTCACGTCGCGCACGTAGCTGGTGTTGATGGCCTGGGCGTTGTTGAGCAGCTGGTCGCTGATGTCGTGGATGGTGGCGTTGGCCTTCTGCACGTTGATGAGCAGCTCGACCAGCGGCATCAGGGTGTTGAGGTTGTCGTTGACCGCGCGGAAGCGGACGTTGGTCTGGGTCTGCAGCGGCAGGAGGCCCGCGTCGTTCACCGCGGTGAGGCCGAGCGAGGGGCTGCCCTCGAAGATGGCCTGGTTGATGCGGTTGAGGTTCTGCACCGCGTCGCTCAGCTCCTGCGGGATGCCGGAGACGTCGCCGTGGTTGCCGCCGGTGGTGAGCAGGTTCACGTCGCGCAGGATCACCTGGCCGTAGTAGCTGCGCTTGGTGGCGTAGTAGATCAGCGCGGCCGAAGCCTTGCGGTTCTTGGCCTCGTCGGAGAACTTGTCCCAGGCGGCGAGCAGGTCCGGCATGGTCTGGCGGATGCCGTTGGCGGCCTGGTTGGCGTTGGTGAGCTGGTCCTTGGCCGAGAGGATCACCTGCAGCGCGGCCCGCACCTGGCCCCACTGGTTCTGCAGCACGGAAAGCTCGGAGAGCACTTCGCCGGTAGCGGCGGGCATCAGGGTCTGGGGGTCGCCGTTGCCCATGAGGGTGATGGTGTTGTCGAACTGGTCACGCCCGTTGGAGAGCTGCGTGAACGCGTCCTGGTTGCCGGCGACCGCTTCGTCCGCCGAACGCACCACGCTCTGTGAGATCAGCGACTGCTGCGCCGAGAGTCTCAGGAACTGGGTGTCGCGGGTGGAGTCGCGCGCCACGACCACGAAGTCGTATACCGCCGCGGCCACCATGATGGCTGCCAGGAACAGCAGCAGGTACAGCGGTGTATTGGATCGCTTCT
This sequence comes from Gammaproteobacteria bacterium, assembly GCA_036383255.1. Lineage (NCBI taxonomy): Bacteria > Pseudomonadati > Pseudomonadota > Gammaproteobacteria > Gammaproteobacteria bacterium. Next base: position 26,770 of record DASVOS010000012.1, read on the forward strand.
CGTTGTCGGCCATGTCAGTTCACCCTAGCTATTTATGTGAGCCTTTCTCGTCTCTCCCAAGCGGCAGCGCGGGCGGCTCACGCCGCGTGCCCTCCCCCATCAGCGCGAGGCCTGCATGAACACGGCGCTCTCCACCAAGCCGTGCAGTCCCAGGATCCCCCACACGTCGTCCTCGTTGCCGTAGGCGCCCGCCAGGAACGGCGTCATGCCGGGCAGCGTCTCCGGCATCACCTCGGCCTTCTCCGAGGCGATGAAGCGGCGGAAGCCGCGTACCTCGTCCACCAGCAGGCCGGCGGGGATGTCGCCGTGGTTCACCATCAGCACCCGCGAGGTGCGGCTGAGCGTGATGGGCTCGCCGCCGAAGAACGCGGAGAGGTCCGTCACCGGCAGCAACTGGCCGCGCACGTTGGCGAGGCCCAGCATCCAGGGCTTGGCGCCCGGCAGCGGCGTGACGCCGGGCCACACCAGTACTTCACGCACCTCCTGCCGCGCCGCCACCAGGCGGGTCTTGCCCACCCGGAAGCCGACGCCCACCCATTCCTCCTCGTGGCCGGCCTCCTGGCCGCGGCCCGAGGCCGCGATGCGGCTGCGACGCTCCAGCTCCTGCAGGAGCTCGAAGGGTCGTTCGCGGAGTTCGAGGAGTGCGCTCGCCATGGGTTATCCCGCGATCACTTCCTTGATCTTGTCCACGAGCTGCTTCTCGGTGACGGGCTTGGGCAGGTACGCGACCGCGCCCTGGCGCATGCCCCAGATCTTGTCCGTCTCCTGGTCCTTGGTGGTGACCATGACCACCGGGATGCGGGAGGTGTCCGGATCCTTGGAGAGCTGGCGCGTCGCCTGGAAGCCGCTCATGCCGGGCATCACCACGTCCATGATGATGGCGTCGGGCTTCTCGGCCTTGGCCTTGTCGATGCCTTCCTCGCCGCTCTCGGCGGTGATGGTGCTGAAGCCGTTCTTCTCCAGCCAGGTCTTGAGGACATGCACCTCGGTCGGCGAATCGTCGATGATGAGCACGGTGGACATGACTACTCTTCCTCTCTAGTTGCGCTGCGCCCGGACCCGCCGGACGCATGGAAATCAGGCGCTCTTCCGCACGTGGCGGTGGATGGCGCCCACCAGTTCGTCCTTCGTGAAAGGCTTGGTCAGGTACTGCTCTGAGCCGACGATGCGGCCGCGCGCGCGGTCGAACAGGCCGTCCTTGCTGGACAGCATGATCACCGGGGTCGCCTTGAAGTTGTTGTTGTGCTTGATGAGGGCGCAGGTCTGGTAGCCGTCGAGGCGCGGCATCATGATGTCCACGAAGATGATGTCGGGCTTGTGGTCGGCGATCTTGGAGAGCGCCTCGAAGCCGTCCACGGCGGTCACCACCTCGCAGCCTTCCTTGGAGAGGAGCGTCTCCGCCGTCTTGCGGATGGTCTTGCTGTCGTCGATCACCAGGACCTTGAGGCCCTGCAGACCGCCCTCCGTGTTCTCACTAGCCACCGTCACCTCCGCGCATAAACCCCCGGCCGCCGCGCAGTCGCGGGGCAGCAGCCTTGACATATTATGCCCAAACGATGCGCCCTGCAGCCCTTGGACGCTCGGGAATGGGGGTGGGGCCCGGTTCTGCCCCGACTGGCTGCCTTACTTGGGATTTAAGCATAATATCCTTACTTAATCCCTTGAATGCAATAAATTTCACCACCCCGCGGCCTTGAAGGCCGCCACCCCGAAAAGAGCCGCCCGCGATGGCAAAGACCCACCCCCTGAGCCTCGGCGTCGTGATGGACCCCATCGGGGCCATCAAGCCCGCCAAGGACACCACCCTGGCCATGCTGCTGGCAGCCCAGAAGCGGGGCTGGAAGCTGCTCTACATGGAGCAGCAGGACGTCTATCTAGCCCAAGGGGAGGCCCGGGCCCGGTACCGGGAGCTCACCGTCAAAGATGACCCTGAGGACTGGCATACGTTCGGTCCTGAACACGATGGACCGCTGGCCGGGGCCATGGACCTCGTCCTGATGCGCAAGGATCCGCCCTTCGACATCGAATACATCTACACCACCTACATCCTGGAACGGGCCGAGTTCGCGGGAGTGCGGGTGGTGAACAAGCCCCAGTCACTGCGTGACGCCAACGAGAAGGGTTACACCGCCTGGTTCCCCCAGTGCTGCCCGCCCACGCTCATGAGCCGCGACATGGCGCGCATCCGCGCCTTCGTCACTGAACACCGCAAGGTGGTGGTGAAACCCCTGGACGGCATGGGCGGCAGCCAGGTCTTCGTGCTCGAGGCGGGCGATGCCAACCTCTCGGTGGTGCTGGAGACCCTGACGCACTACGGCACGCGCCTCGCCATGGCGCAGCTGTATCTCCCCGAGATCAAGGCCGGCGACAAGCGCATCCTGGTCATCGACGGCGAGCCGGTGCCCTATGCCTTGGCGCGGGTGCCGGCGCCGGGCGAGTCCCGCGGCAACCTCGCCGCCGGCGGCAAGGGCGTGGGCGTGGCGCTCACGGAACGCGACCGCTGGATCGTCTCCCAGGTGGGCCCGACGCTGCGGGAGAAGGGCCTCCTGTTCGTGGGCCTCGATGTCATCGGCGACTGGCTCACGGAGATCAACGTGACGAGCCCCACCTGCGTGCGCGAACTGGACAAGCTCTACAAGCTCGACATCGCCGGCGGCTTCATGGACGTGCTGGCTCGCAAGCACGCGGCGCGCGCCTGATGGCCGCGATGCCGAACCCGCGGCTCGACTCGCCGGCGGTCACGGCCCGCGACCGGCTGGTGACCACGTTGTTCTTCGCCGCGCTGCTGCACGGCATCCTCATCCTCGGCATCACCTTCCGGCCGGACAGGCCGAGCGGCAGCCCGACCCTCGAGGTCACCATGGTGCAGACCCGCAGCGTGGCGCCCCCGGACAAGGCCCAGTACCTGGCCCAGGCGAACCAGCGCGGCGAGGGCAACACCACCGAGCAGGTGCGCCCGGAGAGCCCGCTCTCCATGCCGGCGGCGCTGAACAACGCCGGCCGCGCAGAGGCGCCGGACCTCACCGACAATCCAGGCGCGACGCGCACCGCCAGCCGCAAGCAGGGCCAGGACCGCAGCCACGATTCGGAGCGCGATGCCGCCGTCACCACCAGCGCCATGACCGGCAACAGCGCCAACGCGAAGGCCGCCGCCGCGCCCATGAGCCTGGAGCCACGCATCCTGGTGGCGCGGCTGCTGACGCCGGGCGACGACGCACTGATGCCGAACGACGACGGGCTGGAGCTGCCCCAGGCCACCGACCCCAACCCGCGGGTGGCGTTCGTCTCCGTGAACGCGCGCGAGTCGCGCTTCGCTCCATACCTCGACGCCTGGCGCCGCAAGGTGGAGCGCATCGGCAACCTGAACTTCCCGGCGGAGATCCGCAGCCGTCACCTCTCGGGCTCGCTGGCGCTGGAGGTGTCGCTGAACGCCGACGGCAGCATCCGGGAGCTCAACCTGAACCAACCCTCGGGCCAGGCGCTGCTGGACAACTCGGCCCAGCGCATCGTCAGGCTGGCGGCGCCCTTCGCGCCCTTCCCCGCCGCCATCCGCCGCGACACCGCGGTGCTGCGTTTCGTGTACGTGTGGCGCTTCAACGGCGGGAAGCTTGATGCCCGTCACAGTTCAATAAAATCAGCGGCTTCCGGGTATTAAGTCATACCCGCTTGTACGGTCCGAAGGGGACGCGGATACTTGTTCCATGTCCCAAGACTTCCTCACCAATCAGTTCCTGGTGGCCATGCCCTCGATGGAAGACCCGAACTTCCGCGAGAGCGTGACTTTCATCTGCGAGCACAGCGCGCAGGGCGCGCTCGGCATCATCATCAACCGGCCCATGAACGTGGTGCTGGACGACGTGCTCAAGCAGCTCGCGCTTAAGACCGACGACCCGGACACGGCGGCGAGCCCGGTGTACCTCGGCGGCCCGGTGCAGACGGAGCGCGGCTTCGTGATCCACGAGCCCCACGGCGACTGGGAGGCGACGCTCAAGGTCACCGACAGCATCGGCGTCACCACCTCGCGCGACGTGCTGGAGGCGCTCGCCGCCGGCGGCGGCCCGCGCCGCTGCATGGTGGCGCTCGGCTATGCCGGCTGGACCGCCGGCCAGCTCGAGGAGGAGATCAAGGGCAACTCCTGGCTCTCGGTCCCCGCCGACAGCCGCATCATCTTCGACACCCCGGTGGAACTGCGATGGCAGGCGGCCGCGCGCCTGCTCGGGGTGGATCTCGCGTTGCTCTCGGGCGACGCGGGCCATGCGTAGCTAAGGGATCGGACTCGTCTCGGTTCGGCTCGCGCGCAGCACGCCTCTGTGCTGCAATAGCTCTTATGACCCAACCTCCCCAGACCTTCCTCGGCTTCGATTTCGGACTGAGGCGCATCGGCGTGGCCGTGGGCCAGACCCTGACCGGCAGCGCCTCACCCCTCGGCGTGGTGACGCCCCGGGCCGGCGAACCGGACTGGGAGGCCATCGGCCGGCTGGTGGCGGAATGGCGGCCCGCGGCCCTGGTGGTGGGTCTGCCCTATAATATGGACCTCAGCGAGCAGGAGATGACGGCGCATGCGCGCCGCTTCGCCGAGGGGCTCGCACAACGCTTCCCGCTGCCGGTGCACACCGTGGACGAGCGACTTTCGTCCCGCGAGGCGGAGGCACAGCTGAAGGAACGGCGCCAGCAGGGACGGCGTCGCGTGACTCGCGAGGACATCGACGGCGCCGCCGCCTGCGTGATCCTCGAGAGCTGGTTCAACTCCACGAGGGGCCGGGACAGTCCATGAGCGACATACAGTTCGACGCCCGGGGCCGCTTGCGGCACCTCCTCACCCTCGAGGGCGTCGGCCGTCAGACGCTCACGGCGCTGCTCGACCGCGCCGAGACCTTCCGCGTCGCGCCGGGCGAGGCCCCGCGCCGCCACACCTGGCTCGCCGGCCGCACCGTCGCCAACCTGTTCTTCGAGCCCAGCACCCGCACCCGTGCCTCTTTCGAGCTGGCGGCGCGGCGCCTGGGCGCCGACGTGATCAACCTGGACATCGCCGCCTCTTCCGCCGTGAAGGGCGAGTCGCTGGCGGACACGCTCTATACCCTCGAGGCCATGAACGTGGACGTGTTCGTGGTGCGCCACAAGGATGAGGGGGTGCCGGCGCTGCTGGCCCAGCACGCTGCGCCGCACGTGCACGTGCTGAATGCCGGCGAGGCGCACGTCTCCCACCCGACCCAGGGCCTCCTGGACGTGTTCACCATCCGCCGCCACAAGAAGGACGTCGCCAACCTGAGCATCGCCCTCGTCGGCGACATCAAGCACTCGCGCGTGGCGCGCTCCACCGTGCGCGGCCTGCTCACGCTCGGCACCCGCGACATACGCCTGGCCGGTCCCAAGTCGCTGCTGCCCAAGAAGGGCGAATTGAAAGCCGAGCTCTTCACCGACGCGGACAAGGCCATCGCCGGCGCCGACGTGGTGATGATGCTGCGCATCCAGAAGGAGCGCATGCAGAAAGCCGCCGTACCGAGCGCCGCCGTCTACTTCAAGCGCTACGGCCTAGATGCCAAGCGCCTCAAGCTCGCCAAACCCGGCGCCATCGTGATGCACCCCGGTCCCATGAACCGCGGCATCGAGATCGCGCCGGAAGTGGCGGACGGCCCGCAGTCGGTGATCCGCGAGCAGGTCACCAACGGCGTCGCCATCCGCATGGCGGTGCTGCAAGGCTTCTACACCTGAAGGCCGAGATGAAACACCCCGAACACCGCGGCAGCATCTTCGTGGAGGATGCCGAGATCCTTGCGCACGAGCACTTCGCCGGCGCCCAGCACGTGCTGCGCCTCAAGGCACCCCAGTGCGCCGCCCGGGCGCTGCCCGGCAGCTTCGTGCACCTCTCCTGCGACGCGGCGCTGCCCATGCGCCGGCCCATGTCCATCATGCGGGTCTCGCCCCAGGACGGCTGGGTGGAGTGCCTATACAAGGTGGTGGGGGAAGGCAGCCGGCTCTTGGCGGCGCGCCGCCCCGGCGAGAAGTTGAGCTGTCTGGGCCCCATCGGAAAGCCGTTCGTATTGCATCCTGAGAAGCCGCGCCCGCTGCTGCTGGGCGGCGGCGTGGGCATCCCGCCCATGGTGTTCATCGCCGACGCCATGCGTACCGACAAGCGCGCCCATTGGAACCCGCTAGTGCTGATGGGCTCGGAAGTGCCCTTCCCCTTCACCAGCCGCCCCTCCACCATCCTGGTGCCCGGCATGCCCGAGGGCGTGATCGGCTGCATGCCGCTGATGGAAGACTGGGGTTTCCCCAGCCGCCTCGCCAGCAAGCAGGGTTACGCCGGTTGCTTCGACGGCTTCATCACCGACCTGGCCCGTGCCTGGCTCAAGACCCTGGACGCGAAGGCGCTGGCCGAGGTGGAAATCTTCGCCTGCGGCCCCACGCCCATGCTCAAGGCCGCCGCGGCCCTGGCGCAGGAGTTCAAGCTGCCGAGCCAGGTGTCGCTGGAGGAGTTCATGGCCTGTGCGGTGGGCGGCTGCGCCGGCTGCGCGGTGGAAGTGCGCACGCCGGACGGCCCGGCGATGAAACGCGTATGCGTGGACGGGCCGGTGTTCGACGGAGCTTCGGTATTCCCTGTCTAACCCTTCCCCGCATCTAAAAAGAAAAGGCGCCTGACGGCGCCTTTTCCATTTCGGCAATGGAGTTATTCAGGGTTTGCCGGCCGGCGCGGTGGCCGGTGTGCCGGCCTTGCCTGCATCGGGACCGATGTACTTGTCGAAGAATGCCAGCATCTGCTCGTAGAGGTCGAAGTTGTGTTCCTGCTTGGTGAAGCCGTGGGCCTCGTTGGGGTAGTAGATGGGCCCCTCGTAGGACTTACCCGCCTTCTTCATGGCAGCCATCATGTTCTCCGCATGCTCCGGCACCACACGCACATCCGCGCCGCCATAAGCGATGAGCACCGGGATGTTGAGCTTATCGGCATTGTAAACGGGGGACTCGCGTTTGCGCTGCTCCATGTCCTCGCCCAGGTAGATGTCGATGGCGTGCGTACCGCCAGCGAAATGCGAGATATCGCCGTGCTCGCCGAGGATGGTGAGATCATAGGCACCCACGTAGCCCACGGCGCACTTGTAGAGGTCCGGATAGCGGATCGGGTTCTCGAAGGCGGCATAGCCACCGTAGCTGGCGCCGTAGATGCAGACGCGTTTCGGGTCAGCATAGCCCTGCTTCACGGTCCAGGCTACGCCGTCCGCCAGATCGTCCTGCATGGTGCTGGACCAGTGCCGGTAGCCGGCTTGCTGATAGCGCAGGCCGTAGCCGCCGGAGCCGCGGAAGTTGAGCTGCAGCACCGCGTAGCCGCGGTTCGCGAATAGCTGCACCTCGGGATTGAAGCCCCATTCGTCACGCGGGCCGTGCGGGCCGCCATGGGGATTCACGATGAGCGGCAGGCCTTTTCCGGCGCCGCCCGATGGCAGCGTGAGATACCCATGCAGCACCATGCCATCGCGGGCGGTGACGTTGATGGGCATCATGGTGGCCATCTTGTCCGCATCGATCTCGGGCTTGGCCGCGAACAACATCCTCACCTGACCAGATTTGGTGTCGTAGAGATAAAACTCCGCGGGGATCTTGTCGCTGTACGTGGCCACCACGAGCCGCGAGTGGTCGCGAGTACCACTGGTGATGAGCACCTGCCGGCCCGGGAAGGCATCATATAACTGACCCAGGTACTGCACCTTGACGTCGTCGCCCTCGATGACGTGTACGGCCGGCAGTCCTGGCATGGTGTCAACCGCCACGATGCTGGGTGTCTCGCTACCCGTGGAGAATCCGCCGACAACATCGGTGATGTCGTATTGCGGATCCTCGTAGACAGGCTGACGGGTCATAGTGTCCGGATCTACCAGATACAGGCTCAATGTGCTGTCTTTGCTGCGGCCCAGCCAGTAGAAATGCTTGCCGTCCTTCGCGAAGGACACTGGATGGGATTCTGACTGCGCCGGATCCTCTCCCTGGAACAAAAGACTGCTCATGTCCTTCCAGTCGCCGCCGGAATCGGGTCTGTAATAGGCTACTGCGTGGCCGTTCTGGTCCTCGCCCCAGGTGAGACGAACGTTGCCGGCGCTGTCCGCCATGAGTCGGCCCTGAGCCTCATTACCCTCTGCCACCTGGCGGATTTCCCCAGTGTAGATGTCGAGGCGGAAGGCCTTGGGCTTCTGCTCGTAGCGTGAACCCTCGTCCACGTACCCCTGGATCAGCACGTGCTTGGGATCCGTGTCCGGAGACAAATAAACCAGGCCGCCGTAGTACACATTGCTGCTGACCGAGCTGTGCATGTGTCCGCCCTCGGTACTGGGCATGTAGGGCATCAACTGTCTCTTCTGGGTGCCGTCCACGTTGATGGCGTACAAGTCGCCATCCGCCTGCGGACGGTCGAGGCTGCCAGTCTGGGTGGCGGTGGCCACCAACACGCGGGTGTCATTGGCCCACCAGAAGTTGAGGATGGACTGCTCGCCCTTCAACCAGAAGTTGGCCTTGGGTTTCATGTCGTCTGTACCCAGTACCAGCAGAACGTTCTTCTCGAGTCCGGTCTTCTCGTTGGCGACAGACATGGCCAAGTATTTGCCATCCGGCGAGATCTTGGCACCGGAGACCTTGGCATAGGTGAAGAAGGTCTGCACCGGGATCGGCGCGGGCGCATCGGCATAAACGAAAGAAGCGAAGGCGCTGAGCACCAGGCTCAGAAAAAGCTGACGTGACATGGAACCCCCCCAAGGAATGATCTAGTAATAATAGGTGCGCAAAATGTCTTTCCGGATACGCATCTCGCCGGAGGGCCTCAGCCCGCACGCCCGCGGCCCTGCCGCTTTCAGCCTCGCATCACGTTCCGCTGAAAATCCAGGCGTGACATCCTGGCATTCTGTTCGGCGCTTCGCGCCTCACCCAAAATTGATCTTGGCCTCGAGGTTGGCGCGCGAGTCGGCGTTCTTGAGCGCCTCCTCGAGCTCGATGCGCCCTTCCTTGTAGAGCCGGTGCAGCGCCTCGTCGAAGGACTGCATGCCGCCCTCGGGACTCTCCTCCATCGCCTCGCGGATCTCGTCCACCTGGCCCTTGAGGATGAGGTCGGCGATGTGCGGGGTGTTCAGCATCACCTCCACCGCCGCCACGCGCTTGCCGTCCTTGCCGATGACCAGGCGCTGGCTGATGATCGCGCGCAGGTTCAGGGACAGGTCCATGAACAGCTGCTTGTGCAGCTCCTGCGGGAACATGTTGATGATGCGGTCCATGGTCTGATGCGCGTTGTTCGCGTGCAGCGTGGAGATGGCGAGGTGGCCCGTGCCGGCCAGCTCGATCGCCGCCTCCATGGTCTCGCGGTCGCGGATCTCGCCGATCAGGATCACGTCCGGCGCCTCGCGTAGCGAGCTCTTGAGCGCGTTGGCGTAGGACAGGGTGTCCTGGCCCACCTCGCGCTGGTTCACGATGGACTGGATGTTGGGGTGGCTGAACTCGATGGGGTCCTCGATGGTGAGGATGTGCCCCGCCTGGCTCTCGTTGCGGTGGTTGATCATCGCCGAGAGCGTGGTGGACTTGCCGGAGCCGGTGGAACCCACCATCAGCATCAGGCCGCGCTTGTGCAGGATGAGGTCCTTCAGCACCGGCGGCAGGTTCAAGTTCTCGAACTTCGGCACCTCGGAAGGGATGTAACGCAGCACCATGGCCACATTGCCGCGCTGCACGAACACGTTGACGCGGAAGCGGCCCACGCCCTCCTCGGCGATGGCGAAGTCGGACTCGTGCTTCACCTCGTAGGACTTGCGCTGCTTCTCGTTCATGATGCCGTAGGCGGCCTCGCGGACCATCTCCGGCGTCAGCAGCGTCTTGCCCACGGGCACCTGCTTGCCCTCGATCTTGATCTTCACCGGCGCGTTGGTGGTGAAGTACAGGTCCGAGGCCTTCTTCTCCACCATGAGCTTGAGATAGGGGCTGATGTTCATTCCGGTCCCATTCCGTGATTCGTTGGTTCTCTAAACCCCAAAAAGTCTCTCACTAAAAGCGTCACGAGCGAAGGCGGGGCTAGGCGGGCGAGGCGAGCAGGAGGGAGTGCACTCTTAGTGTGCATGACCGACTGCGAGTCCGAAGCCCAACAACGCCCCGCCGAGCGCAGTAGCTTTTAGAGTTTATGGCCCTTGCCCGGGTCGACCAGCTGCATCGAGTCGATGCCCTCGTCCACCGCCGGCTTGTCCAGCTTGCTCTCCAGCTTGATCCTGAGGCGCAGCTCGTTCTGCGAGTCGGCGTTGCGGATGGCCTCCTCGTAGCTGATGTTGCGCTCCTCGTAGTGGTTGAAGAGGGCCTGGTCGAAGGTCTGCATGCCGAGCTGGGTGGACTTGGACATGATCTCCTTGATCTGGGCGATCTCGCCCTTGAAAATCAGGTCCGAGATCAGCGGCGAGTTGAGCAGGATCTCCAGCGCGGCCACTCGGCCCTTGCCGTCCGGCTTCTTGATGAGGCGCTGGGAGATGATGCCCTTGATGTTCAGGGAGAGGTCCATCAGCAACTGGTGGCGGCGCTCCTCCGGGAACAGGTTCACGATGCGGTCCAGCGCCTGGTTGGCGCTGTTCGCATGCAGGGTGGAGAGGCAGAGATGGCCGGTCTCGGCGAACTGCACCGCGTGCTCCATGGTCTCGCGGTCGCGGATCTCGCCGATCAGGATCACGTCCGGCGCCTGGCGCAGGGTGTTCTTGAGTGCGATCTCCCAGGAGTCCGTGTCCACGCCCACCTCGCGCTGCGTGATGAGGCAGCCCAGGTGCGGGTGCACGTACTCGATCGGGTCCTCGATCGTGATGATGTGGCCCTTGGTGTTCTTGTTGCGGTAGCCCAGCATCGCCGCGAGCGAGGTGGACTTGCCGGAGCCCGTGCCGCCCACCATGATCACCAGGCCGCGCTTGGACATCACCACTTCCTTCAGGACGGGCGGCAGGCCCATCTTGTCGAAGTCCGGGATCTCGGTGGTGATGGTGCGCAGCACCGCGCCGGCGCGGCCCTGCTGCACGAAGGCGTTGACGCGGAAGCGGCCGATACCCGGCGGGTTGATCGCGAAGTTGCATTCCTTGCTGGCGTCGAACTCCTTGGTCTGGCGGTCGTTCATGATCGCGCGCACCAGCATGGCGCTCTGGTCCGCCGTGAGCGGCTTGTCCGTGATCGGCGTGATCTGTCCGTCCACCTTCATGGCCGGCGGGAAGCCGGAGGTGATGAACAGGTCGGACCCCTTGCGCTGGATCATCGCGCGCAGCAGGTCCTGCATGAACTTTATCGCTTGGTCTCTTTCCATCTCGAGCTCCGCGCCTCCCCCTGACGGGACACGCTCAGGTGAAGAGTTCTTTCTGGGTCGCCTTGTTGCGCGCCTCTTCCTTGGTGACGATGCCCTTGCGCACCAGGTCCTGCAGGCACTGGTCGAGCGTCTGCATGCCGTGCTGCTGGCCGGTCTGGATCGCCGAATACATCTGCGCGATCTTGTTCTCGCGGATGAGGTTGCGGATGGCGCCGGTGCCGATCATGATCTCGTGGGCCGCGGCACGGCCGCCGCCGATCTTCTTCAGCAACGACTGCGAGATCACCGCGCGCAACGACTCGGAGATCATGGACCGCACCATGTCCTTCTCGGCCGCCGGGAACACGTCCACGATGCGGTCAATGGTCTTGGCGGCGGAGCTCGTGTGCAGCGTGCCGAACACCAGGTGGCCGGTCTCGGCACCAGACAGCGCCAGGCGGATGGTCTCAAGGTCGCGCATCTCGCCCACCAGGATCACGTCCGGGTCCTCTCGCAGGGCCGAGCGCAGCGCCTCGCTGAAACCGAGGGTATCGCGGTGCACTTCGCGCTGGTTGATGAGGCACTTCTTGGATTCGTGCACGAACTCGATGGGATCCTCGATGGTGAGGATGTGGCCGAACTCGCTCTCGTTCTTGTAGTTGATCATGCCGGCGAGCGTGGTGGACTTGCCGGAGCCCGTCGGGCCTGTCACCAGCACGATGCCGCGCGGGTTGTCGGCGATCTCCTCGAAGATCTTCGGCGCGTTCAGCTCCTCGAGCGAGAGGATCTTGGACGGGATGGTGCGGAACACGGCGCCGGCGCCGCGGTTCTGGTTGAAGGCGTTGACGCGGAAGCGCGCGAGGTTGGGGATCTCGAACGAGAAGTCGCACTCGAGGAACTCCTCGTAGTCCTTGCGCTGCTTGTCGTTCATGATGTCGTACACCATGTCGTGCACGTCCTTGTGCTCGAGCGGCGGCATGTTGATGCGCCGCACGTCGCCGTCGACACGGATCATGGGAGGCACGCCCGCGGAGAGATGCAGGTCGGAGGCCTTGTTCTTGACGCCGAAGGCGAGCAGTTGCGAGATGTCGGCTGGCATGTCTCTCCCCTAGAAACAGTGTGAGGCGCGGATCCCATCCCCTGGGGCCCCGGGGCGGCGGCTCCGGGACGTGGGCTAGAGTATAACGGACTCATTTTGTGTGCATATGCATGCCGGCCCGCCGGACGGATATTAAGGAGCCCTACCTGGACGACATAGCCCGGAACCTCGTCGCCGTGCGCGCGCGCATCGCCGCCGCGGCCATGCGTGTGGGGCGCGACCCCGCCGGCATCCGCCTGCTGGCGGTGAGCAAGATGCAGCCCGTGGCAGCCCTGGAGGCGGCGTGGACGGCCGGCCAGGCCGACTTCGGCGAGAACTACCTGCAGGAATCCCTGCCCAAGCTCGCCGCGTTCGCCGGCCGTGCCGTCGCCTGGCACTTCATCGGCGCGCTGCAATCCAACAAGTCGCGCGAGGTGGCCGAACACTACCAATGGATGCATACCCTGGACCGGGAGAGCGTCGCGCGGCGGCTCTCAGAGCAGCGGCCGGCGGCGCTGCCGCCGCTGCAGGTCTGCCTGCAGGTGAACGTGTCGGGCGAGTCCAGCAAGGGCGGCGTGGACCCGGAGCGCCTGGCGGAGCTCGCCGCCGCGGTGGCGGCGCTGCCGCGCCTGAGACTGCGGGGCCTGATGGCGATCCCGGCGCCGGAGCAGGACCTGGAGGTCCAGCGGGTCCCGCATCGTGCGCTGCGGACGCTGCTGGCGGACCTCAACCGCCGGGGACATACGCTGGACACACTGTCCATGGGCATGTCCGAGGACCTGGAAGCGGCGGTGATGGAGGGTTCCACGATCGTTCGCGTAGGAACAGCGATCTTCGGCGCGCGCCCGCCCAAGCACGCCTGACGTTATCATTACGTCACCTATCGGAGGCTTCGCCTTGCTGGACGACCTGCGCATCACGTTCATCGGCGGCGGCAACATGGCCCGCAGCCTCGTCGGCGGCCTGGTCGAGAAGGGCTGCAAGCCGGGACGCATCAGCGTCGCGGAGCCGAACCCGGAACAGCGCGCGCTGCTCGCGAAGCGCGCGCCGGTGCGCATCAGCGACGATGGCGCGGCCGCGGCGCAGGACGCGGACGCGGTGGTGTTCGCGGTGAAGCCCCAGGTGATGCGCGAGGTGGCAGAGAACCTCGCCGCCGCGGTGCAGGCGCGCCGGCCGCTGGTGATCTCCATCGCCGCCGGCATCGCGACCCCGGACCTCGACCGCTGGCTGGGCGGGAACACCGCCATCGTGCGGGTCATGCCCAACACTCCGGCGCTATTGGGTGCCGGCGCGGCCGGTCTCTACGCGAACCCCAGGGTGGATGCGAAGCAGCGCGCCGTGGCCCAGGCCCTGATGGAGGCGGTGGGCAGCGCGCTCTGGATAGAAGACGAATCCCTCATGGACGCCGTCACCGCCCTCTCCGGCAGTGGGCCAGCCTATTTCTTCCTGCTCATGGAATGCATGGAGGCCGCCGCCCTGGAACTCGGCCTGCCGGCCGCCGCGGCCCGCGCGCTCACGCTGCAGACCGCCTTCGGCGCCGCGCGCATGGCGCTGGAATCCGGCGAGGCGCCGGCCGCGTTGCGCCAGCAGGTCACATCGCCCAAGGGCACCACCGCCGCCGCGCTCCAGGTCTTCGAGGACGAGCACCTGCGCGCCGTGGTGCTGAAGGCGCTCACCGCCGCCCGCGACCGCGGCCGGCAGCTCTCGCAGGAATCCGCCAAGGGGAAAGCATGATCGCCTCCAACTCCATCCACGCCCTGGTGTTCCTCATCAACACCCTCATGGGGCTCTACACCGCGGCGGTGATGCTGCGTTTCCTGATGCAGCAGGTGCGGGCCGACTTCTACAACCCGCTGGCGCGGGTGGTGATGCGCCTGACCAACCCGCTGCTGCTGCCGCTACGCCGGGTGATCCCGCCCTGGCGGAAGATCGACCTGGCGGCGCTGGTGGCGATGCTGGTGCTGCAGCTCGCGAACGTGGAGATCGTGCTGGCGGTGGCGGGCACGCCCTACGTGACCGCCTGGGGCTACGTGCTGTTCTGGGCCCTGTGCAAGCTCGTGTACATCCTGGTGAACCTCTACTTCTTCACGGTGCTGATGGAGGCGGTGATGAGCTGGTTCGGCCAGGGCCGCAACCCGATGGACGGGGTGCTGCGGCCGGTGAATGCGCCGCTGCTCGGGCCTGCCCGGCGCATCCTGCCGCCCATGGAGGGCCTGGATTTCTCGCCGCTGCTGGTGATGCTGGCGCTGCAGATCATCGGCAACTACTTCCTGCCGCTCGCCTGGCCCCTGGCCGGCTGGTGAGCTTCTACCGCGTCGACAGCGACGCGCTCATCCTCGACGTGAAGGTGCAGCCCGGCGCCAAGGCGGATGCCTTGGCCGGTGTCGTGGGTGGCGTGCTCCGGATAAAACTGAAGGCACCGGCCATCGAGGGACGGGCCAACGAAGCCCTGCGCACCTTCCTGGCGGAACGCCTCCGGACCAGCAAAACAAGGGTCGAAATCGTCAGGGGCGAGGCCGGCAGGCTGAAGCAAGTGCGGGTGACAGGCGCGCGGGTATCGCCTGAAACCCTATATTCACAGGCCTAAACGCATCCCTCGTCAAAAAAACCGCGTTTTCCCCGGAAAAAACCTAACATTCCTGTCTGCCGTGTGCTAGATTTCGCGGCGTGCATCTGCATTAGCCATCTACAGGAGACCTAAATGGCTGCAAAGAAAAAGGCTGTCGCGAAAGTCGCCGCCAAGGCCGCCAAGGCCCCGGCCGTCAACGCTGACAAGCCGTTCACCAAGTCCGAGACCTATGCCTACCTCGCCCATGCGACCGGCCTCAGCCGCAAGCAGGTGGCCTCGATCTTCGAGAACCTCGGGAGCCTCATCGGCAAGAGCCTGGGCAAGAAGGGCCCTGGCCTCTACGTCGTCCCGGGCCTCATGAAGATCAAGGTGGTGCGCAAGCCCGCCACCAAGGAACGTGAGGGCATCAACCCCTTCACGGGCGAGAAGACCATCTTCAAGGCGAAGCCCGCCCGGAACGTGGTCAAGGTGCAGGCCCTCAAGGGCCTCAAGGACATGGTCAAGTAAGCCATCCTGGCCGGAGCCGCGCCCGGGAGCGCGGCTCCGGCCCCCTTAAAGGATGGCCCCGCCGAACTCCGGTGTCCCGCCGGACAGTCTCTATCTCTCTCGCGATTTTTCCCGCGCCGCTTCTTTCAGGCGCATCAGGTCACGCAGCGGCACATACATGAGGTCCGCCAGCTTGTGCATGAGCGCGTCCTCGTGCTTGTCGAGACTGCCGTCCGCATAGGCTACCTCCCACAACATGGACATGAGGGTGAGCTTGTCCGGCATCTCGAGGTGCTGGTTCACGAGGTGGGTGAAGCGGAACAGCGACACGGTGTGGTCCGCCTCGCGCCGCGCCGCATCCAGCAGCCGTTCCGCATCCTGTGCGTCCAGTCCGTAGCGGTGCGTGAGCAGGGCACGTGCCCGCGTGAGCTCCTCGCCGCCCTCGTCGAAGTCGGCCCGCACCATCTCCACCAGCAGCGCCGCCACGGCGATGCGCAGCTCGTCGCGCGGCACCGGTGCGGATCCGCCGCCGGGGCCGAAGCGCTGTTCCAGGAAGGAGACGAGGGAACTGAACATGGGAACCGTCCGCCGCGAAGACAAGCCCTCCGCCGGTATCCCGGCGGAGGGCCTGGGTGACTCTTAGAAACCGAAGCCGAACTTGAGGCTGTAGGTGGTGTTGCCGGCGAGGTGGTTGTATTCCAGCGCCATGTGCACGCCCAGGTTGAAGGTCAGGCCCGCGAAGAACTCGGTGTCCGTGAAGTTCGCGGACTTGAGTCCGGTGGAGGCGTCCGGCGTGCTGTCCGTCCACACCTCGCCCACGCCCACGTAGGGGGTGACGGGGCCGAAGCCCTTGGACACGGAGACGTCCACGGTCTTGGTGTTGAAGGACAGGTTGTCCACGCCCGTGAGGTGGGTGTAGGCCGCACGCAGGCCCACCGCCGGGGCGATCACGCCGCCGTCCACCAGCGCGTAGCGCGCCTGCACGCCGTACAGGTGCACGTTCGAGCCCGGCACGAAGCTGTATTCGCCGCCCACGTCGAAGCCGAAGGGCAGGCCCTTGGACACGCTGACGTTGGCGAACGGCACGGTGGAGACGTCGTTGCCGGTGGCGGCCTTCCACGCCGCTTCGTGACTCACCTGGGTGGCGCCGGCGTTGAAGGAGAAGTCGAAGCCAGCGATGCCCTCGGATGCGGAGCCCTGCAGCTGCTTGTAGCTGGTCACAGCGCCCAGGTCCTGGGACAGGTCGTTGAAATCGGTCTGCACCAGGCCGTCGACGGTGATGTCGTCGGCTGCGGCGGCGATGCCGCTGAACGCCAGGAGACCGCAAGCCAGTAGTACGCGACGCATAGAGATACCCCTCGAGAATACGTGGAAAGACCCTGAATCCAGTCTAACAAAACGCCCCAGCCCGGGCCCGGGATGACGCCTTCAGAAGCTATTGACCACGAGTTCCCTGAGTTCGTTCAGACGGCCGTGGAAGAAGTGCCCGGCACCCGCCATCACCGCGAGCTTGGGTGGATGCACCAACGCGCGCGCCCAGGCCAGCACAGCCTGCGGCGACACCACCTCGTCCGCGTCGCCCTGCACCAGCAGCCAAGGGCATTGGGGCACTTCGATCGCGGCGGTGTCGAAGCGCTCCACCGCCGGGGCCACCGTCACCAGCCGCTCCACCGGCCGCTGCGACTGCGCGCGCAGCGCCACGTAGGAGCCGAAGGAGAACCCGCCGAGCCAGAGCGGCAGGCCGGGATGCCGCGCCATGAGCCAATCGACCGCCGCGAGTGCGTCGCCGGTCTCCCCCACGCCGTGGTCGAACGCGCCCTCGCTCCTGCCGACACCGCGGAAGTTGAAGCGCAGGCTTGCCGCGCCCATGTCGTTGAACGCTCGCGCCAGCATATAAGCCACCTTGTTCTGCATCGCGCCGCCCTGCAAGGGATGCGGATGACAGACCACCGCGACCGCGATGGGCTCGCCCGGCGGATGGTCGAGCAGGCCTTCGATGAGCCCGGCGGGCCCAGCGAAGCTCACGGGCTCGGTATTTCGCTTCTCACTCATTATTTGACGGGATTTAGGGGGTTAAGACGGGTTCGGGCCCCCGGTATAATAGCGGTTTCGTCCCGCGAATCGCACCGAGAACCCCCATGAACAAGACCCCCAATCAAACCATCGCGCTCGAAGACCAGTACTGCGCCCACAACTATCACCCGCTGCCGGTGGTGCTCACGCGCGGTGAGGGCGTGCACGTGTGGGACGACGCGGGCAACAAGTACCTGGACATGATGAGCGCCTACTCCGCCGTGAGCCACGGCCATGCGCACCCGCGCCTCGTCAAGGCGCTGACGGAGCAGGCGGCGCAGCTCGCCATCTGCTCGCGCGCCTTCCACAGCGACAAGCTCGGGCCGTTCCTGGAGCGCCTGTGCGGCCTCACCGGCATGGACATGGCGCTACCCATGAACACCGGTGCCGAGGCGGTGGAGACCGCACTCAAGGCCGCGCGCAAGTGGGCCTACAAGGTGAAGGGCGTGGCGGCGGACAAGGCCGAGATCATCGCCTGCACCGGCAACTTCCACGGCCGCACCATCGCGATCGTCTCCATGTCGAGCGACGCGCAGTACAAGGACGGCTTCGGCCCCTTCCCCGGCGGCATGAAGCTCATCCCCTACGGCGACGCGGATGCGCTGGAGCAGGCCATCACCCCCAACACCGCAGCGTTCCTGGTGGAGCCGATCCAGGGCGAGGCCGGCATCGTGGTGCCACCCGCCGGATTCCTGAAGAAAGCTGCCGAGATCTGCAGGAAGCACAAGGTCCTGTTCATCGCCGACGAGATCCAGACCGGCCTCGGCCGCACCGGCAAGCTCCTGGCCTGCGAGCACGAGGGCGTGAAGCCGGACGGCCTGATCCTGGGCAAGGCGCTCGGCGGCGGCTTGTTGCCCGTATCAGCGTTCCTGGCGCGCAAGGACGTGATGGAAGTGTTCCACCCGGGCGACCACGGCAGCACCTTCGGCGGCAACCCGCTGGCGGCGGCGGTGGGACTCGCGGCGCTGGACGTGATCGCGGAGGAGAAGCTCGCGGAGTGCTCCGCCGAGCTCGGCACCTATCTCTTGGACAAGCTCTCGGGCTTGAAGAGCCCCCTCATCAAGGGCCTGCGCGGCAAGGGACTTTTCGTAGGTATCGAGATCGACCCGAGCCAGGCCCGCGCCCGTGAGGTCTGCGAGCGGCTCATGGCCCAGGGCATCCTCAGCAAGGAGACCCACGAGACCGTGGTGCGCCTCGCGCCGCCCTTGGTCATCACCCGCGAGGAGATCGACTGGGCGGTGGAGCGCATCGCGCTTGTGCTGAAGGAGATGGCCCTCAAGGCCGCATCCTGAAGCAGGACTGAGAGACAAAAAAAGGCCGGTCTTTAGACCGGCCTTTTCTTTTCGGAGCGCGCCGCTCAGACCCAGGCTGTCGCGGACATGGGCTTGTCGGACGAGAGGTCGATGAGGCCCTTGATGTGCCGGTAGATGTACCAGAGCCAGGCGCTGATGCCGAGCAGCCAGGCCAGCGGGATGCCGATGATGGTGATGATCAGCACGAAGCAGGCCACGTAGGCCAGCACCGTGATCCAGAAGGTGCGGATCATCCAGTTGTGGTGGCTGGCCATGAGCTCGCCGTGGTCGTCACGCACCACGTAGTTCACGATCAGCGCCACGATGCTGAGGATGCCGCTGACCGCGCCGACGAGGTGCAGCACGTAAGCGACGATGACCAGGGTACGGCCGTTGTCAGAGCTCATTTCCCCACTCCCCGAAGTTGAAGGCCTAGCTGATTGTAGCCGGGAATTCGAGCCTCACCCGGCGGTTCTGCTTACCCTTCTTCTCGATCTTGGCGATGAGCACCTCGCCGATCTCGCCGATATTGCGCACGTGGGTGCCGCCGCAGGGCTGCAGGTCGATGCCCTCCACCTGCACCAGGCGCACCTTGCCGGCGCCCCGGGGCGGCTGCACCGACAGGGTCTTGACCAGCTCGGGCTGCGCGTCCAGCTCCGCGTCGGTGATCCAGCGGAAGGACACCGGGGCATCCCGCTTGATGAGGGCGTTCAGCTTCTCCTGCACCTCGGCCTGGTCAGGGCTCTGCGGCAGGTCGAAGTCCAGGCGGCCGTAGCCGTCCCCGACGGCGCCGCCCGTGACCGGCGCCACGATCACCGCCGACAGGAGGTGCAGGCAGGTATGCATGCGCATCAGCCGGTGCCGCCGCTCCCAATCTATGCGGCCCGCGAGGCGCGTGCCCGCCGGGATCTCGGCGGCCGCGTCGCCGAGGAGATGGGCCACTTCGCCAGCCTGCTCGCCCTTGCGGGTGTCCGCTACCTTAAGCTCGCGCCCATCCGGGAGCACGAGCACGCCCGTGTCTCCGGGTTGGCCGCCGCCCTCCGGATAGAAGAGCGTGCGGTCCAAGACCACCCGTCCCGGTACGGCGCCGGTCACCACGGCCTCGAAGCCGGCGGCATAGGCGTCGTCCCGGAACAGGAGCTCGGTCATTTCTCGCCTTTCTTGAAGTCGAGGGAGCAGGAGTTGATGCAGTAGCGCAGGCCCTCCGGACCCGGGCCGTCCGGGAACACGTGCCCGAGGTGCGCGTCGCACTTCGCGCACACCACCTCGGTCCGCTCCATGAAGTGGCTGCTGTCCCGGTGCATCTCCACGTTGGCCTGACCGGCGGGCGCGGTGAAGCTCGGCCACCCGGAGCCGGAATCGTACTTGGTGCCGGAGCTGAACAGCGGATTGCCGCAGCTCGCGCAGCGGTACATCCCGGCCTCGTGGTTGTCCACGTACTTGCCGGTGAAGGGCCGCTCGGTGCCCTTCTTGCGCATCACCGCGTACTGCTCGGGGGTGAGCTCCTGCTGCCACTCCGCGTCGCTCTTCCTGATCTTGTCCATCTGCCTCGCCTCTCGCATGTGAAGTCCCACGTACCCAGGACCCGCCCCGCCGCCGGGCTATTACCAGTATGCGCCCGCGCCCTACGGCTACAGGAACGGGCCGGGTTTTGATACCCTAGGCGCCCTCGGACGGCCGCTTGGCCGCCCAGGCACCCTCCAAAAGTACGTCCATAGGGAGACAATCGATGCGGACCCGCGCATTCGCTCTAGGGCTGGCCGCCATGCTGGTGAGCCTGGCCGCCCACGCCGATGGCGACCCCGCCAAGGGCCGCGTCACTGCCTATACCTGCATCGGCTGCCACGGCATCCCGAACTACACCAACAACTACCCGACCTACCGCGTGCCGAAGCTCGCGGGCCAGCATGCCGCCTACATCGTGCAGGCACTCAAGGAATATAAGGCCGGCGACCGCGCCCACAAGACCATGCACGCCCAGGCCTCGTCCCTGAGCGACCAGCAGATGCAGGACATCGCCGCCTACTTCGAGAGCTTGGGGCATGCGACCCCGGCCGGCCAGTGAGGGGAGACACCATGAACAAGCACATCGCCCTCGCCCTCGCCCTGGTACTTTCCATTGCCGCTCCGGCGGCCCTCGCCCACGGCGATGCCGCTTCCGGCAAGGAACTCGCGGGCAAGACCTGCGCCGCCTGCCACAACGCCAACGGCATCAGCAACAAGGGCCAGGATCCGCAGCCGCCGATCCTCGCGGGCCAGTACAAGGACTACATCATCCAGGCCCTGCACGAGTACAAGCTCAACCAGCGCAAGGGTTCGCCCATGAACGCCATGGTGGCCCCGCTCTCGGAGCAGGACATCAAGGACCTGGCGGAGTACTTCTCCGGCTTGCCGGGCCCGCTGGACACCATCCCGGACGGCCACAAGCACTGAGCGCGCCCTGCTCTGATTTAAGAAAAGCCTCGCTAACGCGGGGCTTTTTCTTTTTAGTAGGATGTCGCCATGACGATGCTCGGCAGCAAGGTGGTGGTCCTCACCGGCGCTTCCCAGGGACTGGGAGCGGTGATGGCGGCGGCGCTGGCGGACGAGGGCGCGACGCTGCTGCTGGCGGCCCGTTCCGCCGACAAGCTCGCCGAGGTGGCCGCGGGCCTGCCTCGCGGCACCCGCGTGCTCACCCAGCCCACGGACGTGACCCGCACCTCGGACCGGCGCGCGCTCCTGGAGCGGGCGCGGCACGAGTTCGGCCAGGTGGACGTGCTCATCAACAACGCAGCCATCGAGGAGCTGGGCGTCTACGCCGAGCAGGACCCGGCGGTGTTGCAGCGCATCCTGGAGACCAACCTGCTCGCGCCCATGCTGCTCGCCCGCGAGGCGCTGCCGGAGATGCTGGCGCGCCGGAGCGGCCACGTGGTCAACATCGCTTCCCTCGCCGGCCGCACCGGTATGCCCTACGGCGCTGCATATTCAGGCAGCAAGGGCGGGCTGGCGGAATGGAGCATCTCGCTGGCGGCGGAACTGCGGGACAGTGGCGTCGCGGTCTCGGTGATCTGCCCGGGCTTCGTGGACGAGGCCGGCATGTTCTCCCGCAAGCAAGCGGCAGCGCCCCGCAGCGTGGGTGCTTCGCATCCAAAAGATGTCGCCCATGCCGTGCTGGGGGTGCTCAAGAGCCGCAAGATCGAGGTGGTGGTCAACCCCAAGCCGGTGCGGCTGCTCATGGCCCTGAAGGCGCTCTCCCCGGAAGCAGCTCTCGCCCTGGGCCGGCGCCTGGGTTTGGTGGCGTTCCTTAAGCGCATCGCCACTACCCATCCACCCGACAACCGGATGTTGTAAACCCTGTCGAGGGTGCTACACTCTGTTAAGTACACGAAATGGCAAACCCGTCCGAAAGGCGGGGGCGCAAAGTCACCGGTCTAAGGGGTGCAAACCCTAAGATGGCGGGATTACCGAATGTGCCAACCCCTGTGTCCAGGCCCCTCCCTCTTGCCTGGACCGGCTTTCGGAACCCCTGACCCGCCCTCAGAAGGTTTGCACCCCTTTCTATTTGGGGCGCTCCATCCATCCTGTTACCCTCGCGCCTGACAAACGAGCGAGCGGCCATGTCTGAACCTGCCATCCGCAACGTCTCCGACACGGCCCTGTGGGTCGCGGTCTACCGCGCCCAGGAGAGCGAGCGTCCCGATCCCCTCTTCTACGATCCCTACGCGCGCCAGCTCGCGGGCGAGCGCGGCGAGGAGATCGCGAAGCAGGTGGGCATGCCCGGCTGGCCCATCGTGGTGCGCACGCAGATCCTGGATGAGCTCATCCTGAAGGCGGTGGAAGAGGACGGCTTCGACACGGTCCTGAACCTGGCCGCCGGCCTCGACACCCGCCCTTACCGCCTGGCGCTGCCGGCGACGCTGCGCTGGATCGAGGTGGACTTGGCGCCCATGGTCGAATACAAGCGCGACAAGCTGAAGGAAGCCAAGTGCTTCTGCCGGCTGGAGCGCCACGCCGTGGACCTCGCGGACCCCGCGGCGCGGCGCGCGCTGTTCGCGAAGGTGGGTGCGGCCGCGAACAAGGTGCTGGTGATCACCGAGGGCCTGCTGGTGTACCTCGACCCGGAGGAGGTGAAGGTGCTAGCGGCGGACCTGCACCAGCCGGTGCCGTTCAAGCGTTGGCTGCTGGACATCGCCTCGCCACAGCTCCTCGAGATGCTGGCGAAGCGCGGCATGACCGGCGACCGGAGCCAGCTGCTCGAGAACCAGGAGGTGCGTTTCCGGTTCGCGCCGGCGGAGTCCCTGGATTTCTTCGCCCCCCTGGGCTGGCGGCCGTCGCAGTACCGCTCCGTGGCGGATGAAGCGAGGCGCCTGAAGCGCTTCGATATCCCGCTGCCACTCAAGGTGGTGGGCTTCCTGGTGGGGTTGCTGGCGCCCAAGCAGGGCGAGAAGCTGCGCCGCATGAGCGGCATCGGCGTGCTGGAACGGGCTTAGCGTCCGAGACTCGCCAGGTAACCTGATCCCAGCTCCTGCATCTGCTCCAATATCCAGTCCTCGCGCCGCTGCAGGCGCGCCGACGGATCGTTCACGTCGAAACGGTCCGGCGCCGGCAGCGAGGCGGCGAGCAGCGCCGCCTGCTCGCGGCTCAGGGCCGCGGGCGTCACGCCATAGAGCCGCCGCGATGCGGCGCCCACGCCGAAGGTGTAGTCGTCGAGCTGGGCCACGTTGAGGTAGACCTCGAGGATGCGCCGCTTCGGCCACTCCAGCTCCATCATCACCGTGAACCAGGCCTCCACCGCCTTGCGGGTGTAGCTCCTGCCCGGCCACAGCCACAGGTTCTTGGCGGTTTGCTGGCTGATGGTGCTGGCGCCGCGCACGTGGCGGCTCTTCGCGTTGTGCTCGAAGGCCGCTCCTATGGCGTCCCAGTCGAAGCCGTCGTGGAAGGGGAACTGCTGGTCCTCGGCGGTCACCACCGCGAGCGGCATGTCCGGCGCGATGGCCGAATAGGGAGTCCATTGGTACTGCACCCGGGCGCGGGACTTCTTCGCCAGGAGCTCGACCTGCTTCTGCTGCATGAACGCGCTGGTGGCCGGGTCCACCACGCCGCGGAACGCCACGCCGCAGGCGGTGGCCAGGAACCATAGCCAGGCCAGCACCAGGGCGCGCCGCCACAGGCGCGGCCAGAGGCTCATGCCAGGCCCCGGCCGGTGAGGTGGTAGACCGCGAAGCTCGGCAACCAGTGGCTGCCTGCGTATTCCTCCTCGCGGATGGCGGCGAGGCCCTGTTCGGCGTGCTCGGCCGCCGCCGACTCCAGCGCGGCACGGCGCGCATCGGCAGCAGGCAGCGCGGCGGCGATGCCGCGCAACATCCAGGCGCGGCTCAGGTTGAGCCCATCCAGGTGCGCGAGCTTGCCATCGGAAGGATCGCGGCTCACGGCGGGCTCGAGCCACCGGCTGCCGTCCGCCGGCAGCTTCGGCAGGAACTTGGCCAGCCAGCGCACATACTCGACTTGCGGCACGAGGCGGCGCATCAGGTCCGCTTCCGCCAGCACCGGCGAGAGGAAATCCTGGCCCGAGGGCTCGTAGGCGAGCGGGCCGCCCACGTCGAAGCGGTGGAACTCCACGCCCTTGGCGCGCACCAGCTCTTGCATCGGAACGTCGCCGATGACGCGGGCCCAGTCATGCGCCAACCCCAGGGCGAAGGCGCTCTGGGAATGTTCGCCGCTGCGGATGGGATAGAAGAGCTTGGGCAGCCAGGTGCGCAAGCGCTCCCGCGCCAGCGCTTCCAGTGGCGCCAGCACCGAGCGCCAGCGCTGTGCCTCAGGCGTGTTCCATTCATGCAGCTCTGCGTTGAGCTGCAGCAGCCAGGCGAGGCCGTAGGGCCGTTCCCAGGAAGCGCGCCGCGGGTCGTCGAAGTAGCGGCATTCCTGCGCCACGTCCGCGAGGTTGAACCGCCTCTCCACGAACGCCCGCGCCTCCGGGGCGAAGCGCCCCTCCGGCAGGAGCCGGAGCAGCCGCACCAGCAGCCAGTAGTTGTGCACCGCCGAGTGCCAGTCGTAGGCGCCGCAGAACACCGGGTGCAGCTCGCGTGGAGCGGCCGCGTCCTGGTCGCCATCCATCAGGTGCTGGATGTGGTTGGGGTACTCGCGGCCGAGGTTGGCGAGCGCCATGCGCGCCATGCGCTCGAGAAAAACCACGTCCTGGGTGGAATCTTTCATGCTGACCCGGAGTCTACTGGGACGGTACCCCTTGGCGACAGTCCCGCCGGGCTGCCATGATGGGCCCCGCCAGAGCCGGATGACCGGCCTCGCATCCATACCTGATAGGGAAACAGCGCATGTCGAACAAATCCTCCCTGCGCCGGGACGTGGGCCTCGTCGCCCTCACCATGACCGGCATCGGCTCCATCATCGGTTCCGGATGGCTCTTCGGCGCCGCCAAGGCCGCGCGCCTGGCCGGCCCTGACGCGGTCTGGGCCTGGGTCTTGGGCGCCGTGATCATCCTGGTGATCGCCCTCACCTACGCCGAGCTTGGCGCCATGTTCCCGGAGTCAGGCGGCATGGTGCGCTTCGGCCTCTATACCCATGGCTCCCTGGTGGGCTCCATCGCAGCCTGGGCCGCCTGGATCTCGGTGGTCTCGGTGATCCCGGTGGAGGCCTTCGCCTCGGTGCAGTACATGGCTTCCTGGCCATGGGACTGGGCCAACCCATGGGCCCACAACCTGTTCCAGGACGGCAAGGTGAGCGACACCGGCCTCGCCATCGGCGCGGTGCTGGTGGTGATCTACTTCCTGCTCAACTTCTGGAGCGTGAAGCTGTTCGCGCGCAGCAACACCATAATCACCACCTTCAAGCTGGTGATCCCGGCGCTGACGGCGCTACTGCTGATCGCCTCGGGCTTCCACGCGGAAAACTTCAGTGTGGGCACCCACGGCGGCGCCCATGTCACTGACATCGCCGCGGTGCTCACCGCGGTGGCCACCGCCGGTATCGTGTTCAGCTTCAACGGCTTCCAGAGCCCGGTGAACCTGGCGGGCGAGTCCAAGAACCCGAGCCGCGACGTGCCCATCGCCGTGATCGGCTCCATCGTTATCTGCGCCATCATCTATGTGCTGCTGCAGATCGGCTTCCTGGGCGCGGTGCCCTCCGAGATGCTGCAGCAGGCCGGCTGGAGCGGCGTCCAGTTCAGCTCGCCCTACGCGCAGCTGGCGCTGGCGGCCAATATCAACTTCCTGGCGATCCTGCTCTACGTGGACGCGTTCGTGAGCCCCAGCGGCACCGGCTCCACCTACACCGCCTCCAGCTCGCGCATGCTCTGGGGCATGGAGAAGAACGGCATCCTGCCCAAGATCTTCGGTACGGTGCACCCGGTATATGGCATCCCGCGGCCGGCCATGTGGCTGAACCTGGCGGTGGCGTTCCTGTTCTTCTTCTGGTTCCAGGGCTGGGACAAGGGCGCGGACGTGACCTCCGTGGCCTGCGTGCTCTCCTACCTCATCGGCCCGGTGAGCGTAGCGGTACTGCGCAAGATCGACCCGGATCGCGCGCGGCCCCTGAAGGTACCGGCGCTGAAGTGGGTAGCCGGCATCGCCTTCACCTTGGGCACCCTGGTGCTGTACTGGGCCAAGTGGCCGCTCACGTGGCAGGTGATCCGCACGCTGTCGCCGGTGCTGCTGTTATGGGGCTACTACGAGTACGTGGGCGGCTGGAAGGACTTCCGCCAGCACGCGCGCGGCGCGCTGTGGCTGGTCATCTACCTGCCGGGCGTGGCCGTACTCTCGTACATCGGGAGTGACCAGTTCGGCGGCATCGGCTTGCTGCCGTTCGGCTGGGACCTGCTGGTGGTGGCGGTCTTCGGCGCGGTGTTCTTCCTGTGGGGCCTGAAGAGCGGCTGGAAGACGGTGCATCTCGAGGCCAGCAACCAGACTCTGCATTGATAGAGAAGATGGCACGCCCCGCCACGCAAGTGGCGGGGCGTTTTCTTTTAGAGGTCCACGATCTCGACGTCAGGCGCTCTGAGCGTCTGCCCCAGGAACAGGCTGCCGACCCGCGCGAAGCGCTCGGGGCCGTCGGTCGCGAGGTAGCGCGCGCCGCCTTCGCCCTGAGCGCGGGCGATCTTTCCCTCGCCCAACAGCTTCTCCACGGCCCGCGCCGCGATCTCGGCGGAATCCACGATGCCGACTTCCGGTCCCGCCACCGCGGCGATGGCATCCTTGAGCAGCGGGAAGTGGGTGCAGCCCAGCACCAGGCAGTCCAGGCCCTCGCGGCGCTTCTCGTCGAGCAAGGGCTGCAGGTACTCGCGCACCACTGATTCCACCAGCGGGCCCTTCACCCAGCCTTCCTCCGCCAGCGCCACGAACAGCGAGCAGGCCTGGGCATACACCTGTGCATCCGGCCGGCGCGCCGTGATCGCGCGCTCGTAGGCACCGCCCCGCACCGTGCCTTCGGTGGCGAGCACGGCGATGTGCCCGGTCCTGGACGCCGCCACGGCGGCCTCCGCCCCCGCTTCCACCACGCCCACCACCGGCAGCGGCGCGAACCCGGCGGCGAGGGCTGGCATGGCCACGGCGGAGGCGGTGTTGCAGGCCACCACCAGCAGCTTGATGCCGCGTCCGACCAGGTGCCCCGCCGCCTGCACCGCGTAGCGGTTCACCGTGTCCGGCGCCTTGGTGCCGTAGGGCAGGCGCGCCGTATCGCCGAGGTAGAGCAGGTGCTCGCCCGGCAGGCGGGCGCGCAGCGCCTTCAGCACCGTGAGGCCGCCCACGCCGGAATCGAAGATGCCTATCGGAAGTTCGGCGGGACTCAAGCTTTCTCGCGCAGTTCTCTACGCAGGATCTTTCCGACGTTGGATTTCGGAAGCTCGTCGCGGAACTCGATGTGCTTCGGGACCTTGTAGCCCGTCAGGTACTTGTGGCAGTGGGCGATGAGTTCCTCGGCGGTGAGCGCCGGGTCCTTGCGCACCACGAACAGCTTCACCACCTCGCCGGAATGCTCGTCGGGCACGCCCACGGCCGCGCACTCGCGCACGCCCGGGTGCATCATGGCCACGTCCTCCACCTCGTTCGGGTACACGTTGAAGCCCGACACCAGGATCATGTCCTTCTTGCGGTCCACGATGTAGACGAAGCCGCGCGCATCCACCCGGCCCATGTCGCCGGTGCGCAGCCAGCCGTCCGGCGACAGCACCTTGGCGGTCTCGGCCGGCTGCTGCCAGTAACCGCGGGTCACCTGCGGCCCGCGGAAGCACAGCTCGCCCACCTCGCCCACGCCCAGCTCGCGGCCGTCATCGTCGCGGATCGAGAGCTCGGTGGAGGGGATGGGAAGGCCGATGCTGCCGTTGTAGTCCTTGAGGTCCAGCGGGTTGATGCAGGCGGCCGGGGAGGTCTCGGTGAGGCCGTAGGCCTCGACGATGGGCCGGGCCGTGACTTTCTTCCATTGCTCGGCCACCGCGCGCTGCACCGCCATGCCGCCGCCCAGCGCCAGCTTCAGATGCGAGAAGTCCAGCTCGGCGAAACCCTGGGCGTGCAGCAGCCCGTTGAACAGCGTGTTCACGCCGGTGATGACGCTGAAGGGATACTTGCCCAGCGTCTTCACGAAGTCCTTCATGTCGCGCGGGTTGGTGATGAGGATGTTCTTGCCGCCCAGCGTCATGAACACCATGCAGTTCGCGGTGAGCGAGAAGATGTGGTACAGCGGCAGCGCGGTGATCACGATCTCGGTGCCGGGCGTGAGGCCCTTGCCGAGCCAGGCGGCGGCCTGCAGCACGTTCGCGGTCATGTTGCCGTGGCTGAGGATCGCGCCCTTGGACACGCCGGTGGTGCCGCCGGTGTACTGCAGGAACGCCACGTCGTCGTGGCCGAGGTCCACGGGCTCGAGCTTGTAGCGCGCGCCGGCCGCCAGGGCATCGCGGAAACCCACGCTGCCCGGGAGCTGCCAGGGCGGCACCATCTTCTTGACGCGCTTCACCACGAGGTTCACCAGCGCGCGCTTAGGCTGCGGGAACAGGTCGCCAATCTGGGTGGTGACCACGGTGTCGAGCGCGTCGCAGCCCTTCACGTCCTGCAGGGTATGGGCGAAGTTCTCGAGGATCACGATGCCGCGGGCGCCAGAGTCGCGGAGCTGGTGCTCCAGCTCGCGCGCGGTGTAGAGCGGATTGACGTTCACCACCGTGAGGCCGGCCCGCAGCACACCGAACAGCGCCACCGGGTACTGCAGCAGGTTCGGCATCATGATGGCGACCCGGTCGCCCTTCCTGAAGCCGCGCTCCTGCTGGAGCCAGGCACCGAACTTCGCGCTCTCGCGGTCCAGCTCGCCGTAGCTCATGGCCACGCCCATGTTCACGTAGGCGGGCAGTGCGGCGAAGTCCCGGCAGCACTCCTCCATGATCTGCTTGACCGAAGCGTAGCGGCCGGTGTCGATCTCGGCGGGCGTGCCGGCGGGATACTGCTTGAGCCAGAGCTTTTCCACGTCCACCCCATCCGTGCTTTTGCCGAATCATACCGCAGGCCGCGCGGGACAAGCCGGCGGGGCCTTACAATATCGGGACATGGAGACTGGACAGAAACTGGCCTGGATCACCGGCGGCGGCTCTGGCATCGGCCGGGCGCTCGCGCTCCGGCTCGCCGCCGACGGCTGGCGCGTGGTGGTGTCGGGACGCCGCCCCGAGCCGCTGGCGGAGACCGCGGAGCAGGCGCCAGGCGCCATCTTCCCCTGGCCGCTGGACGTGGCCGACCTCGCGGCGGTGCGCCGCGCCGTGGCCGGCATCGAGGGCGCCCACGGCGCCGTGGCGCTGGCGGTGCTCAACGCCGGCATGTACCGCTCCGTGAAGCTCGACACCTTCAAGGGCGAGACCTTCGCCGAGCACATGCAAGTGAACTTCCTGGGCGTCGTCAACTGCATGGACGCGCTCTTGCCGGCGATGCGCGCGCGCCGCGCCGGGCACATGGTGCTGGTGGCGAGCGTGGCGGGCTACCGCGGCCTGCCGCTGGCGGCGGCCTACGGTCCCACCAAGGCGGCGCTCATCAACCTCGCCGAATCCATGAAGGGCATGTTCGCCCGGGCCGGCCTCACGCTCTCGGTGTGCAATCCGGGCTTCGTGGCCACGCCGCTCACCGAGCACAATGCCTTCCCGATGCCGTTCCTGATGCAGGTGGACGACGCGGCCGAGGCGCTGCATCGCGGCATCCGCGCCGGGAAGTTCGAGATCGCCTTCCCCACCCGCTTCGTGCTGATATTGAAGCTGCTACGCGCCCTTCCCTACGCGCTGTATTTCCCGCTGATGCGGCGCCTGACCCGCTAGGAGGCAACATGGCCGAGACTCGCGACCACATCTATACCGTGGACTGCCGCTGGAAGGGCAGCACCGGCGAGGGCTACGAGGCCTATACGCGCGAGCATGAGGCTGCCGCCCCGCCTGCCGAGGGCGAGCTCATGCTCTCCTCCGACCCCCACTACCGCGGCGACCCCAAGCTCCTGAACCCGGAGCAGCTCCTGGTGATGGCGGCCGCCTCCTGCCAGATGCTGTCGTTCCTGGCGGTGGCGGCACGCAAGCGCCTCAACGTGGTGGAGTACGAGGACCACGCCGAGGGCGTGATGCCGGAGCAGGACAAGCCCATGCGCATCGCGCGCATCATGCTCAGGCCCCGCATCGTGATCGACGGCCCGGCGGACCCGGGCACGGTGGAGAACCTGGTGCATCTGGCCCACGGCCACTGCTTCATCGCCAACAGCTTGAAAACTGACATTCGAATAGAACCACAAATCGTGATTCTTAAACTGTGACCCCAAAGCTGCTGCGCTCGCCGGGGCGTTGTTGCGCTTCGGACTCGCAGTCGGTCACGTACGCCAAGAGTACGCTCCCTCCTGCTCGCCTCGCGCGCCTAGCCCCGCCTTCGCTCGCGACGCTTTGGGGAGCTTTTTGCCTAGATTGCTAAGAGGCGCCTAATCCGATCGAGTTGAGCCATTCTTCGAGCATCGCCGCGGCTTGCCGCTCCATGGCGGGCGCATGGCGCTGTGCGTCACGGCGCAGGCCCGCGGGCGTCAGGCCCTGCTCGCGGATCTCGCCCACGTTCCCCGCGTACCACTGCTCCAGTCCCCGCGCCGTCACCTCGGGGTGGAACTGCAGCGCGAGCGCGCGGCCCCAGCTGAAGCCCTGGCAAGGCGTGAGGTCGGTGGCGGCGAGCGCCAGTGCATCCTTCGGCAGGTCGAACTGGTCGCCGTGCCAGTGCAGCACTGGACCCAAGAAGTGCCGGATGGCCGAGCTCTGCCCGGCTTCCGTGAGGGTAAGCGGCTTCCAGCCGATCTCCATGCGCTCGCCCTTCCGCACCGTGGCGCCCAGCGCCTTCGCCAGGAACTGGCTGCCGAGGCAGATGCCGAGCGTCGGCAGCGCGGCCTTGAGGCGAGTCTCGATGAACCTGAGCTCCGGGGCCATGAAGGGGTAATCCTCCATGTCGTTCACGCCGATGGGTCCGCCCAGCACCACCAAGAGGTCCCACTGCCCCTTGGCGAGCAGCAGGAAGTCGGCGGTGGGCGCGTCCACGTAGCGGATCGCATATCCCTTTTCTGCCAGCACCGGCGCGAGGGAGCCCAGGTCCTCGAATGGGACATGACGTATAGCTAGAAGATTTTTCATACCAAAAGCGTCGCGAGCGAAGGGTGCGGCACATGTGCCGCGCGGGCATACAGGGATGTATGCCCCGGGCCATGAGCGGAGCAGGAAGCGCAGCGAATGGGGCTAGGCGCGTCCCCGCGCCCGTCGCTCCCGGGCATCCTGCCCTCTCGCGACGTTAGGCCGTCCTGGCCGTCACAGCGCCCTGCCGAGCGCAGCAGCTTTTGGCGGATGGCGAGCAGATTCTTCACCCGGCCATTCTAGCAGCCCGTGCGCTAAGCGCCTGTCGCCATTGGGTTTTTCCCCTGGGCCGGGCTGCCACGAGGCTGCCATGCGGCAGGGATACCCTCGAGTGCATAGAATGTGACTATCGCTCCCGCCTCCGGCAGCCCGAGGCTGTCCGTATGACCGGCAGGGCACCGCACAAGCGAGATACATCGATGCTTTATCCCGAGCTGTTCCGTTCCCTGGAAAGACTGCGCTGGAGCATGGAGAAGGATATCCCCTGGGACCGCTTCGATCCCAGCCTCCTCAGCGACGAGCAGGCCCAGACCATCAAGATGAACGCGATCACGGAGTGGTCGGCGCTGCCCGCCACCGAGATGTTCCTGCGCGACAACCGCGGGGACTCGGACTTCTCGGCGTTCATGTCCATATGGTTCTACGAGGAGCAGAAGCACTCGTTGGTGCTGCAGGAGTACCTGCGCCGCTTCCGCCCGGACCTGCTGCCCACCGAGGAGGAGCTGCACGCGGTGCGCTTCGAGTTCGACCCGGCCCCGCCGCTCGAGACGCTGATGATGCACTTCTGCGGCGAGATCCGCCTGACCCACTGGTACCAGTGCGCCTCGCAGTGGCACACGGAACCCCTGATCAAGTTCATCTACGACATCATCTCCCAGGACGAGGCGCGCCACGGCGGCTGCTACCGCCGCTTCATGGAGCGCGCCGTGGAACAGCAGGGCGACACGGCGCGCCTGGCCTTCGCCAAGATGGGTGTGCTGATGGCGAGCATCCGCACCGGCAACGCGCTGCATCCCACCAACCTGCACGTGAACAAGGCGCTCTATCCCAAGGACCGGGTGCAGGACCACGTCCCGGACCCGGGCTGGATGGAGCACTGGCTCAACGAGCAGATCCATTTCGACCGCAGCTGGCAGGAGAAGGTGATCGCCCGCATCCTGCAGAACCTCTCCCTAATCCTGAAGGTGAAGCTCGAGTCAGTGCGGGACCTGTCCCAGTTCCGCAAGCAACTGGCCGCCGACGCCGCCTGAGGGCGGCACGCTTCCCCCATGGACGCGAAGCGACGCTTGTCGGCCGGCGTGGTGGTGGTCCGCGACACCGCGGAGGGGCCGCGCTATCTCCTGCTGCGCGCCTACAAGCACTGGGACTTCCCCAAGGGCATGGTGGAGGCGGGCGAGACGCCGCTGGAAGCCGCGCGCCGCGAGGTGGCGGAGGAGACCGGCATCGCCTCCCTGGATTTCGCCTGGGGCGACGTCTACCGCGAGACCGCGCCCTATGCCCGGGGCAAGGTGGCGCGCTACTACCTGGCCCGCACCGATAGCGAAGAGGTGGCGCTCACGCCCAACCCCCAGACCGGCATCCATGAGCACATGGAATACCGCTGGGTGGACCTGGACGAAGCCCTGTCCCTGGTCACGCCGCGGGTGAAACACATCATCGACTGGGCGCAGGGCTGCATGTCCCCCGGCTTACGCGCCTAGCTGCAGCACCGCCGCTAGCGCCGCCGCGCTGATGAAGGCCCACAGGCACACGCCCTGCAGGAGCGGCCGGTAGCCCACCTGCTTCAAGGCCGCGCGGGAGAGTCCGGCGCCGATGCAGAACAGGGTGACCGCGAAACCGGCGCGCGCCGCGCGCACCAGCCATGGCACCGCCGGCTGCAAAGCCGGCAAGAGACTCCCCAGGGCCGAGGCCCCCAGGAATCCCAGGATGAACCACGGCAGTGGCAAGCGCCGCGCACCCGCACCGCCTGCGCGCGGGAACAGCAGGGCCGCCGCGAAGGTCACGGGCACGATCCACAGCACGCGCGAGAGCTTCACCACCGTGGCCACCCGCAAGGCCTCCTCGCCATAAGCGGAGGCGGCGCCCGCCACGGAAGAGACGTCGTGGATCGCGACGCCGGCCCAGGTGCCGAACTGGACCTGCGAGAGGTGCAGCGCATGGCCGAGGGGCGGGAACAGGTAGAGCGCGACCGCGTTCAGGAGGAACACGGTGCCGATGGCGACGGACATCTCGCCCTTGTCCGCATCCACGGCGCCGCCCACGGCGGCGATGGCGGAACCGCCGCAGATGGCGGTGCCGGCGGAGATGAGCAGCGAGGTCTTGAGGTTGATCCGCAAGAGCCGCGCGAGCGCGTACCCCAGGGCGAAGGTGCCGAAGATGGTGGCGGCGGCGAACAGGAGGCCCTGGCTGCCGACGCGGATCACCGCGCCCAGGTCCACGCCGAAGCCCAGCAGCACCACGCAGCCTTGCAGCAGCCAGCGTACGTACTTGGAACCGCTGTCCCGGTAGGGGTTGTCCGCCAGCAGCGCGAACGCGAGGCCGAGCGCCAGCGCGAGGCCGGGCGAGGCCCAGGGCGTGAGGCAGAACAGGATGCCGGCGCCGTAGACGCCGAGGGCCAGCGGGCGCGGGGTCACGTCGCGGGCACGCGGTAGCGCAGGAACCCGAAGCCCGGCAACCGCGTCACGGGACGCAGGAGCCCGTGCTCCTCCATCCACAGTGCGTACTGCACGTAGACGGGGTCCCGGGAGAGGTGCCGCTCCTCGGTGCGGGCGCGCAGCCAGTAGAGGGCGTTCACCCCGAGCAGCATCAGGCAGCGCAGCGCGCCATCCCAGGCGCCGCCCTCCGCCAGGAACGGCACCGCGACCAGCCACCAGGACAGGTTCTTCGCGAGGTAGGCCGGGTGCTTGCTGAAGCGGTAAGGCCCGTTGGTGAGGATGCCTCGGTGTGTGAGGTTCGAGAACCGGCAGCCGAACGCGAGCGTGGCCCACAGGTACACCGCGGTCAGCAGCAGGATCACGCCGCCCCATCCTATATAGAGCGCCGGCAGGCCAGCCGCCCAATCCTGCCAGTCATGCGCGCCGCGGTAGGCGAGGTAGCGCTCCGAGAGCATGCCCCAGAACGGCTGGTAACAGGCCAGCGCCACCGCCCAGCCGAGCAGCGTGGGTTCCGCGCTGCGGATGTGGCTGCCGGCGATGCGCAGGGTGGCGAGGTAGCCCACGGCGGCGAGCGTCACATCCACGAAATACATGCCGTTGCTGGCGAGGACATACCAGGACCGGGACTCGCCCGGCAGTCCGGCGCCGTAGTCCAGGATCTTCTCCAGGCCCAAGCCGAGGTAGCCGAACATCAGCGGCAGGAAGAAGCCCTTCACCAGCCAGCCGAGCACGTGCTGCGCGAAGATCGCGCGGTCCACCTCGCGCCAGCGCAGGCGCAGCAGCTGCCCCATCTGCCAGTAGCCGTCGTGGGGCTCGCGCATGCGGCGGTCCACGAGATAGAAATAAGGCACCGCTGCCACGAGCCAGGCCGGCACCAGCCAGGGCAGCATCGCGAAGAACGGGCCGTACAAGGGATCGCTGTACACGGGAAACAGCAGGTAGCCGAGCGCCAGGAACGCGAGCGTGCCAAGGAAGCCCAGGAGCTTGACCGCGGTGCGCTCCAGGGAGGGCGCGTGGCGCGCCGCATCCAAGCCGTTGTCCGAGCGCGGTCCGAGGAACTCGGCGCCCACGAGCGCTGCACCCACCACCCCCACCAGCAGGAGCCCTGCCAACGCCACCTCGCCCCAGGGCGCGAGCGCACGCACCACCAGCACGCCGGCGGCGAAGGCCGCGAGACCGAGCAGGGGGACGGCGCCGTGGACCGCCGACTTGGGGAGCGTCTGCATGGCGTCAGGTGTGGCCTGGAGAGGACGCCAGTCTAGCCGCTCGCGCGGCGCATTTCATTGGTGGCTGCGGACCGGCTTCTGCAGCATGGGCACGAGGTAGGGCCAGATGTTGTCCAGCACATGGGGCTCGGCACCGGCCAGGGGATGCAGCCCGTCTGCCTGCATCAGCTCCCGGTGCTGGGCCACGCCATCCAGCAGGAACGGCACCAGCGGCGTCTTGTATTGCTTCGCCACCGCCGTGTAGGCGGCGCGGAAGTCGCGGGTATAAGCGGCGCCGTAGTTGGGCGGCAACAGCATGCCCACCAGCAGGACTTTCGCGCCGGCCTGCCTTGAAAGCGCCACCATCTTCCCCAGGTTATCCTGCATGGCCTTGATGGGTGTGCCGCGCAGGCCATCGTTCGCGCCGAGTTCCACCACCACGATACCCGGCTTGTGGCGCGCCAGTGCCTCGGTGAGGCGGGTGAGGCCGCCGGCGGTGGTCTCTCCCGAGACGCTGGCGTTGACCACGGTATAGTCATAACCCTGGGCCTGGAGCCGCGCGTCCAACAGCGCCACCCAGCCCTGGCTGGTGTCTATGCCGAAGGCGGCGCTCAGGCTGTCGCCCATCACCAGCACCGTGTGCGCGGGCTGCGCCTGCGACGCCAGCGGCGCGAGCCACAGGATCACAAGAAGAAGGATGCGTCTCGACATGTCCAAGGTCTCCAACGGCGACGCGTTGCTGCTCGCCGCCCATCTCAGCAAGCAGGTTAGCAGTCCCGACGGCGTGTTGACCATTCTGGACGACGTGAGCCTGGCGATACGCCGCGGCGAATCCGTCGCCATCGTCGGGCCCTCCGGTTCCGGCAAGTCCACGCTGCTTGGCCTGCTGGCCGGGCTGGACGTGCCGAGCTCCGGCGAGGTGTGGCTGGACGGTGAGCCCTTCAGCAGCCTGGACGAGGACGCGCGGGCGGAGCGGCGCGCGCACGAGATCGGTTTCGTGTTCCAGTCCTTCCACCTCCTGCCCGGGCTCACGGCCCTGGAGAACGTGATGCTGCCGCTGGAGCTCGGTGACGGCAGCGGCGCGGAGGCGGCGGCGCGGGAGGTGCTGGACGCGGTGGGCCTCGGCGCCCGCGCCCGCTACTACCCGCAGAAGCTCTCCGGCGGCGAACAGCAGCGCGTGGCCATCGCCCGCGCCTACGCCACCCGCCCTCACCTCCTGTTCGCCGACGAGCCCACCGGCAACCTCGACGCCGCCACCGGCCACGTGATCGTGGACCTCTTGTTCAAGCTCAACGCCGAACGCACCACCACGCTTGTGCTCGTGACCCATGACCAGGAGCTGGCTGGGCGCTGCGACCGGGTGTTGCGCCTGCATGCCGGACGGCTGGAGCCGGCGGCATGACCCTGCTGCGGCTCTCGGCGCGCCAGTTCCGCCGCGGCTGGAAGAGCGGCGAGTACGGCGTGATGGCGGCGGCGCTGGCGCTGGCCCTGGCCGCGGTCTCGGCGGTGGGCTTCTTCACCGGGCGCGTGCGCACCGCGGTGGTACAGCAGGCCGGCGAGAGCCTGGCGGCTGACCTGGTGCTGGCGAGCGGCGAACCGCTGCCGCCCCGTTTCGAACAGGAGGCACGCGCCGCCGGCGCGCTCACCGTGCCGGTGCTGGACTTCAACACCGTGCTGCTCAACGGCCAGGACACCCAGCTCGTGGGAGTGCATGCGGTGAGCGCGGGTTATCCCTTGCGCGGCAAGGTGCGCCTCAGCCAGCAGGCCTTCGGCGCGGCGCGGACGACGGAGGACATCCCTGCTCACGGCGTCCTCTGGGCCGAGCCGCGGGTGCTGGGGTCGCTGCGTCTCGCGGTCGGCGACGTGATCACGGTGGGCAACATCAAGATGCGCGTCGGTGCCGCCACCGCCTACCTCCCGGACGGCGGCTTCGGCTTCGCGGCGCTGGAACCCAAGGTGGTGATGGACCTGGCCGACGTGCCGGCCACGGGCCTGGTCAACGCCTATTCCCGGGTCGAGCACAAGCTGCTCGTCTCCGGCGATCAGGACACGGTGGCAGCGCTGGAGGCGCGCTGGCGTACCGCTCTGCCCGCCGGCGTGCGCCTGCAGGACGCCCGCGACGGCCGCCCCGAACTCGTCAACGCCATAGACCGGGCGCAACGCTTCCTGGCGCTGGCGGCGCTGGTGAGCGCGCTCATCTCCGCGGTGGCGGTGGTGCTGGCGGCGCGCCGCTACGCGCTGCGCTACACCGATACCGCCGCAGTGCTGAAGTGCCTGGGGCTCACGCGCCGCCGCGTGCAGGGCGTGCTGCTCTTGGAGCTCCTGTGGCTGGGCCTCTCGGCCGGCCTCGCAGGCGTGGCACTGGGTTACCTCGCGCAGTACGGCCTGGTGGCGGCGGTGCGGGACCTCCTGCCCGCCCAGATGCCGCCGGCGCCGGTGACGCCGGCGCTCGCGGCGCTGGGCATGGGACTGGTGCTGCTGCTCGGCTTCGCGCTGCCGCCGCTCATGCGCCTCGGCGACACGCCGCCGGCGCGGGTGCTCAGGCGCGACCTCGCGCCCCCGCCGGTGCGCGGCTTCGCCGTGTACGGCGCGGCGGTGGCGGCGAGCTTCGGCATCACCCTCTGGCAGGTGAAGACGCTCGGACTCGCGCTCGCGGTGCTGCTGGGCCTGGCCCTGACGGTGCTGCTGCTGGGCCTCGGCGCCTTCGGCATGCTTTTCCTGCTCAAACGCCTGCGCAGAGGCGGCGGTGCCGGCTGGCGCTATGGGCTCGCGAACCTCAACCGCCACCGGCGCGATACCGTGATCCAGATGGTGGCGTTCGGTATCGGCCTCATGGTGCTGCTCCTGCTGGCGCTGGTGCGGGCCGACCTGCTGAGCAGCTGGCGTACCAGCCTTCCGGACGACGCGCCCAACCAGTTCATCATCAACATCCAGCCGGACGAGCGCGCCACGGTGACGAAGTTCTTCACCGACCGCGGCGTGCCGGCGCCCCGCCTCTATCCCTTCGTGCGGGCACGCCTCTCGGACATCGCCGGCAAGCCGGTCACGGGCATGCGCTTCGAGACCGAGGATGCGCGCCGCTTCGCCCAGCGGGAGCAGAACCTGAGCTGGTCCTATGACCCGCCGCCGGCGAACACGCTCACCGCCGGCAAGTGGTGGGAGGGGACCCAAGCGAAGCAGCCGCTCGCCTCCGTGACCGAGGAGTTCGCCACCAGCCTCAAGCTCAAGCCCGGCGACCGGCTGACCTTCGACGTGGCCGGCACGCCGGTGGCGGTGACCGTGGCCAGCATCCGCAAGGTGCGCTGGGACTCGTTCCAGCCGAACTTCTTCGTGGAGCTCTCTCCGGGTGCCCTGGAGGACCACCCCGGCACCTGGATCACCAGCGTCTACCTGCCGGCGGAGAAGGCCGCCATGCTGGCGGACCTGATCCGCGCGCTGCCTTCCCTCACGCTGTTCGACGTGGACGCGATCATGCAGCAGGTGCGCCGGCTCATGGACGAGGCTTCCCTCGCGGTGGAATATGTCTTCCTGTTCACCCTCGGCGCCGGCATCGTGGTGCTCCTGGCGGCGGTGCAGGCGACCCGGGACGAGCGGCGCTTCGAGGCGGCGGTGCTACGCGCCTTGGGCGCCTCGCGCCGGCGCGTGAGCTCCGCCGCCGCCGCGGAGTACGCAGCCCTGGGGTTCACGGCCGGCCTGCTGGGGGCGCTGGCGGCGACGCTGGTGGCCTGGATCCTGGCGGTGCGGATCTTCAGCCTGCCCTATGCGCCGGACTGGCGGGTGTGGGCGGCGGGCCTCCTGGCGGGGACCTTCATCGTGGCGCTGAGCGGCCTCCTCGCCACCCGCGGCGTGCTCAAGGCGCCGCCGGTGGAGACGCTACGTGACAGTTAGCGCGCTCGGTTAAAACGGGGCGCGCCGTAGTACGCTGCACCCATAGTTAAAGAACCTGCCCCTTTCTTCCGTCTCTTTACATTCGCATGACTGCACCGACCCGGACACTGCTGTTGTTCATCGCGCTGGCCGCGGCCCTCCTAGCGGCGCGGCCCGCGGCGGCATCCTGCGACGTATCGAACCCCGCCAAGGGCATCTTCGCCTACCCGCACCTCGTGGAATCCCAGGCGAAGTTCGAGGACTACGAGGTGCGCGTCTACGACGCCAAGGACTGCGGCGCGGTGCCCGTGTTCGCGGACCGCTCGGGCCTCGAGATCCTGAAGCACGGCAAGCCCGTGTACCGGCAGATGGGCTGGAGCTTCGCCATCGGCTACCCCTACGAGCAGAACCAGGCGCCGGACAGCGTGAAAGCGAAGCCGGGCGCCGATCTCACGGGAGACGGCGTGCCGGACCTCCTGGTCTCGGAGTGGTCCGGCGACGGGCATTGCTGCTTCACCTTCCACCTGTTCCAGCTCGGCAAGAAGACCTTCAAGAAGCTCCAGAGCCTGCCGCTCCTGGACGCGGACGAATCCGCGTTCGTGAAGCGCAAGGGGACCAAGAGCCTGGTGCTCTACACCTCGGACTACAGCGCGTTCTCCTACTTCCCATCGAGATTCATCGGCTCGCCGGCAGGACGGGTGTTCCTGAGCTACCAAGGGGGCCGCTTCCGCCCCGACCGGGCGCTGATGCGCGCGAACCGCCCGGCGCCGGGCGAGGTGGAGAAGTGCGCGGCGTTGTTCAGGAAGAGCCGGGACTGGCACAACCAGGAAGAGCAGCCCATGGGCATGTGGTACTACGCCACGGACCTCATCTACACCGGCAATCAGGAGCCGGCCTGGAGGTTCCTGGACGCGGCCTGGGGCGGCAGCGATTCCGACAAGAAGAAATACCTGGGCGAGTATCGCAAGCGCTTCACCCTCAGCACCTACTACTCCGACCTGATGCTATTGCCGAAGACGTCCGTGCCGAAGGATGCCCAGAAGATCGACTGGAACCGGCACTGCTTCGACTACATGCACGGCTGATTCATGCCGGGCGCCGCCACCCGGCGAGCGCCATCACTGCTGCTGCGATCGCCCCCGTGATTACTGCCGCCATCAGGCAGGCACCGATGCCCTGCCCGCCCCAGATCATGGGCGCGGTGGCGCCCGTGAGCAGCAGCGTCCCCGCCCAGGCCCACAGCACCGGCCGGAGCCAACGCGCCCGCATGAAGATGCCGGCGATGGCCGCGAGGCCCAGCAGCGCACAGGCGCTCTGCACCCAGTTGGAGAACAGCTGGCCGAAGCCCGCACTGTCGGCCCAGCGGTTCTCCAGGTCCCAGACGCTGAGGAGGCTGAAGGCCAGCATCAGTAGGGCCGCGAGCGCCATGCGGATCATCCGCCATCTCATCCGGACCTCCCCTCCCGCTCGCGCCTTCGATGCAGCCGCCAGGCGACAGCGTAGATCGCGACGTAGCAGACGACCAGCAGCGTGCCCAAGGCATCCTGCATCCAGGGCTTGAGGCCCGGCGGGTAGAGGGACGGCATGATGTAGTGAGCGATGAAGCCGCCTTCGTAGGTCCGCTCCCCTGCCAACGCACGCAAGTGATTCTCCAGCGGCGTGAGCGGGCAGTACCGCACGTAGATCTCCACCAGCGCCGCCCAGGCCACGGCCGGAAGGTGCAGCCAGGCCAGCCGCCACCAGCGCAGCACCAGCAAGCCGCCGAAGATGGCGAAGGCCATGTAGGCGAGATGCAGCAGCACCACCAGGTCGGCGAGGACGCGGTACGGCATCCCGCTAGTGTGCCACTCAGGCGCGGCGGCGCGCGAGCACCGTGAGAGCGATGCCCCCGAGGATCGCGCAGGAAGCGGCCACGAGGCGCGGCGTGAGCGGCTCGGCGAGCAGCAGCACCCCGCCGAAGGCCGCGATCACCGGCACACTGAGCTGCACCACCGCGGCGCGGACGGCGGTGAGGCCCTTGAGCGCGGCGTACCAGAGGACATAGCCGAGGCCTGAGGTGAGCGCGCCGGAGCAGAGC
Source organism: Gammaproteobacteria bacterium (assembly GCA_036383255.1). Taxonomy (NCBI): domain Bacteria; kingdom Pseudomonadati; phylum Pseudomonadota; class Gammaproteobacteria; species Gammaproteobacteria bacterium. The sequence goes on from DASVOS010000012.1 coordinate 67,944, forward strand.
GCCAACGCCCAGCCTTGCGCATCCACCTGCAGCCGCGGCAGGAAGGGCAGCAGGGACAGCAGCGCGAAGGGTACGGCGCGCAGGAAGTTGCCCGCCGTCACGGCCACCGGATCGCCCCTGCCCCGGCCCAGCAGGGAGTACACGCCCCAGGCCACGCCGGCGACAGCCATGAGCATGGCGCCCAGGGGATCCGGCGCCGCCAGGCCCGGCATCACGAGGTAGACCAAGCCGGCCAGCGCGAGCATAAGGCCGGCGAGCTGCGTGGGACCTGGCCGCTCGCCCTTCCACCAGCCGATGCCGAGCATGCTGAGCTGCACGGCGCCGAAGGCGATGAGCGCGCCCGCTCCCACGCCCAGGCTGACGTAGGCGAAGGAGAAGGCGATGGCGTAGACGAACAGCGCCAGCGCCGCAGTCCAATCCCCCGCCGGACGCCCGCGGCCCTGCAGCCGCAGCATCAGCCACAGGACCGCGGCGCCGGAGAGCACACGGATGCAGGTGAAGGCGGCGGGATCGGCGTGGCCGCCGCGCAGCGTCAGGCGGCAGAGCAGCGAGTTCGCGGCGAACGCCGCCAGGGCGGCCGCCGTGAACAGGAGCAGCCGCGGGCGCGGCATCGGGTTCAGGCGCGCGCCATCAGAAGCGGATCACCTCGGCCACATCCGCCGCACTCAGCCGTTCGCTGTCGTGGCCCATGGTGGCGGAGCAGATGTCCCGCTCGTGGGCCTCCTTGCGCAGCTTCTTCGGCAGGCTGGCGATGTCCTCGAGGCGGTTCGCGTTCGCCACATGGTTGGCATCCTCGCCCTCGGTGAAGGTGTACATGCCGCCGTAGTTGAAGCAGTTGTTCTGCACCTCGAAGTAGGCGTTCGGCGACTCCAGCGGGATGACGCGGGCGTTATCGGGGCTGTAGGTCTCCAGGTAATAGCGGCCCGGCGGCAGCGAGGCGACCATGTAGCCCTCGTCACGGCCTGAGAGGTGCACCACCTTGACCTGCGTGATCTCGCCGGTCTGGGCGCTCTTCACGCCGACGCTGGTGTTCACGTAGATGTTCGTGGCGGCCACGTAGAGCCCTAGGCCCTGCGGGTCGTTCTCGAACTGGCGCTCCGGCGCCAGGGTGCAGGCGGCGAGCGCCAGGAGCGGCATGAGCAGCGTGAGCTTCTTCATCTTGGATCTCCCCGTGATGATGAGACAGGCCCGGCATCTCCGCCGGGCCCGAATACTAGAATTGTAGTACACCCAGGGAAGGCGGCGGAGTTCAGAGCAGGGCGGCCAGCACCAGCACGATCCCCGCCACCGACACGCCCCAGATGCCGGTGCGCACCACCGGCAGCCCCACGGCATAGAGCGGGATGTAGGCGAGCCGCGCGCTGAAGTACAGCATCGAGCCCCACACCGTGAGCCCGTTGTGTACGCCCATGGCGCCCGCGGCCAGCACCGCCGCAGCGAAGAATGGGAAGGTCTCCAGCAGGTTGTAGAACGCGCGGTCCAGGCGGCCGCTCACGCCCGGCAGCGGCGCCATCTCGTCGTCGCGCGGGCTGAACGCCCAGCCCAGGCCGCGCACCTTGATGGCGGCCAGCACGGCCACTATCAGCTGCACCAGCCCCAGGATCATGGTCCACGCCAGCATCTGGTATTCAGTGGTCATCGTTCGCTCCTCGTTGATGGATGGGAAAGACCTAGGACCCGCGGTCCTCGTTCCAATGGAAAAGGTGCAGCACCCGGTGGATCACCGGCGCCATCATGATGCCGATGACGATGATGAGCACGAGTCCCGCGTACAGCGCGTACAGCCCCGCGAACAGCTTGCCGGCGTCGGTGAGGCCCTCGGTCTTCACCGGGCCCATGCCGCCCAGCAGCATGGCGCTGTTGAGGAATGCGTCGCGCCAGGCCATGCCCTCGAAACGCCCATAGCCCCACATGCCGATGCCTAGGGACACCAGCACCACGAGTTGGGCGAACAGCGCGTGCCGGAGCAGGCGCAGCAGGAAGCGGGCACGGCTCAGGGGCTGTGTGTGGCGCGACTCATAGAGGAACCCTGGTCCCGGCATGTCCACCCCTCGGGCTGGATGAAGTCCCCAATCTATCATCGGACCGACCTTAGACCGGCCTTCAGGTCACTCTATTACGCTGCTCACCGGCCTGGAACGCGGCGATGTTGAGCGCCATCTCGTCCACCACCCGCTGGCGGGTCTCGCGGGCAGCCCAGGCCACGTGGGGCGTGACGATGAGGTTCGGGATGCTGGGATCCAGGAGCGGATTGCCGTGCACCGGCGGCTCCTCCGAGAGCACGTCAACGCCGGCACCGGCCAGGCGCCCGGCTCTCAGCACCGCGGCGAGCGCGGTCTCATCCACGATGCCGCCGCGGGCGGTGTTGATGAGGATCGCCTCGGGCTTGAGCAGGGTCAGCTCCTTGGGCCCGATGAGCCCCCGGGTCTCGGGGGTGAGCGGAAGGTGGATGCTGAGCACGTCCACCAGCGGCAGGAGCTCGTGCAGCGGCAGGCGGCCGGGGCGCGTGTCCTCGCGGCCGCGCGCGCCCAGGAACACCCCCATGCCGAACGCCTCCGCCACCCGCGCCACCGCCTGGCCGATGCTGCCGTAGCCGAGGATACCCATGCGCTTGCCGGCGAGCTCGCGGATCGGATAGTCGAGCAGCGTGAACTGCGGCGCGCGCTTCCAGGCGCCCTGCCGCAGCAATGCCTCGTAGCCGGCGATGTGCTGGTTCAAAGCCAGGAGCAGCGCGAACACGTGCTGTGCCACCGATGCGGCGGCATAGGCCGGCACGTTGCACACGCCGATCTTGCGGTCCCAGGCGGCCGCGAGGTCGATGTTGTTGACGCCGGTGGCGGCGACGCAGATGAGCCGCGCCGCGGGCAGCTGCTTGATCGCAGCCGCCGGCAGCTTGACCTTGTTGACTATGACTACCTCGGCATCGGCGGCGTGCTCCAGCACCTTGTCTGCCGGCGTGGTGCCGAACACGCGCAGCACCGACAGCACCTTCTGCAGGGGACGCAGCTTCACGTCGCCCTGGTGGCTCACGGTGTCGAGGTCGAGGAACACTCCCTTCATCTGGCCGGGCCTCGCTGCCCCATCTGGCCCTACCCTGCCGGGATGGCCAGGGGATAATACATGAGAGCCGCGCGGCCATAGCCTCCCGCCGCTGCGCTCATATAACGGGGAGTCCCATGTACACGCCCAGCCACTTCGACAACCGCGACCTCGCGGCCCAGCACGCGCTGATGCGCCGCCACCCGTTCGCGCTGCTCGTGACCGTGCACGCGGGCGAGACCCATCTCACCCACCTGCCTTTCCACCTGGACGCCGCAAAGGGGGCGAACGGCACGCTGGAGGCGCACCTCGCGAAAGTGAACCCGCACTGCGCCGCGATCCTGGCGGGCGCGCCCTCGGTGGTGGTGTTCAAGGGACCGGACGCCTACGTCTCGCCGCGCTGGTACGTGGACCCGGCGAGGAACGTGCCCACCTGGAACTACGTGGCGGTGCATGCCCATGGTGCGCCCAGGTCCCTGCAGGAGCCGGCGGCGCTGCTCGCGCTCATCGGCCGCCTCACTGACGAGCACGAGGCTTACATCGAGCGGCCCTGGAGCATCCGTGAGGCCGGCAGCTACACGGACCGGCTGGTGAACCACATCGTGGGCTTTGAACTCCCGATCGAGCGCATCGAGGGCAAGTTCAAGCTGAGCCAGAACCGCTCCGACGGCGACCGCGCCGGCGTGCTCCGGGAGTTCGCGAAGAGCCGGGATCCCGGTGTCAGCGAGATGCTTGAGCTGATGCGCGGCCTTTATACCGACGAGGGCACGTTCCGCTGAGGCGCATCCTGCGCCAGCACCAGGGCGGCATGGCCCCGCGGCTTGGGCAGCGCGCTCAAGGCGGCGGTGAGGGCCAGGAGACCCAGCAAGACGATCCACAATCCATCGCTGCGGCGGCTGCGCATAGCAGGCTCCTTGCACGCTCCATGCGTACAACCGGATAGATGCGCGAACCCGTCAAAAGGTTGCGGCGGGCCTGCGGCATCAGCCGCCGAACTCCTTGCGGCCCTTCAGGAAGAAGTACACCCCCACGGGCACCATGGTGAGGGGCAACACCAGCCCCAATTCATCTATGTACTTGGCCGAGTCCGCGTTCTGGAGGGTCAAGGGATTGAAGATGGCCTGCACCGCCAGGTTGTGGCTGGCATGGGCCAGCGCCCCGGTCCAAAGGCTGCCGGACTTGAGGCGCAGGTAGGCCAGCATCACGCCCATGGACACCACGCCGGTGAAGAACATCAGCAACTGCCCGTAGAGCGGCAGCGCCGCCGGCGAGTTGTTGTGGTAGTTGCCGAGCAGAATGATTGGCAGGTGCCAGGCGCCCCAGATCAGGCCGGTGATGAGTGCCAGGCGCGAGAAGCGCATGGACTTGGCCAGCTCCGGCACCAGGAAGCCGCGCCAGCCTATCTCCTCACCCAGCGCCGAAGACAGGCTGCCGGGCATGCCGAAGAACGCCGTGCTGAGCGCGAACCAGGCGATCACCGCTCCGTCGCTCCAGCCGGTGAAACCCAAGCCTTCGCGGGTCTTGGCCACGAAGTCCGTGTCGTAGAAGCCGCCGAAGCCCGCCGCCCAGATGATGCCGTAGGCCACCAGGCAATATCCCATGGGGATGAGGAAGGCCAGCCACTGCCAGCGCCACTCGCCCCAAGCCCAGCCCATGCTGCGGAAGTCGCGCTTGAGGAACCAGACCGTGAGCAGCGCGGCGATGCCCACGCTCCACATGATCTTGAAGCTGCCCTGGTGGAAATGGATGGTCAGGAAATCGAAGAAGCCGCTGAGCACGACCACCAGTGCGAAAAACACGATGAGTGCGCGCCGCGAGTCGGCGCTCATGGATCCCTGTGTCATCTACCTCACCCTATCCGAACGTGGCCGGAGTGGCCCCTAGGCTTAGATGCACGAGAGCCTGAAAAGTTTAACTCAGAACAGCTTCGACTGGACCTGGCCCGGGAGCGCCCCTTCCAGAGCCAGCAGCTTCTGCTTGATGGGGAGGCCGCCGCCGAAACCCGTGAGCGAGCCGTCGGCGCCGATGACCCGGTGGCAGGGGACGATCACCGGGATCGGGTTCTGGCCGTTCGCTGCGCCCACTGCACGGCTCGCGTTCGGCTTGCGCACCTTGCGGGCCAGCTCGCCGTAAGACCAGGTCTTGCCGTAGGGGATGGTGCGCAGCGCCTGCCAGACCTTGAGCTGGAACTCGGTGCCCGCCGGTGCGAGCGGCAGGTCGAAATCCCGGAGCTTGCCGTCGAAGTAGGCCTTGAGCTGGCGCTTCACTTCCCGGAACGGCTTCTCGGAAGGCTCCCAGGCCTCGTCGGGCTTGTAGGGGCCGCGCTTACCATCCTGGAAGTACACGCCGTGCAGCGCGTCCGCGTCGCCCACCAGCAGCAGGCCGCCGATGGGGGTGTCGAGGGTGTGATGGTAGAGGTTCTCACCGCGGATGATGGATTTCATGCTGCTCTCCAAGAGTATCGACTCCCAAGATGCCCTCGCCTCTTCCTTCTCCCGCAGGGTGAGCGCTTCGCCCTCTGCGGGAAGGCTTGGGATGAGGGTGATCTGCTCCCCGCTATTCATGCTTCCTCCGAAGAGGCGCGCCAGAGATGCAGAACGGCATAGGCGCGCCAGGGACGCCAGGCTTCCGAGCGCTCGAGCAATCCCTTCGCGGTGAGCGGCTTCCTGCCGCCGGCCACGCGGCGAAGCACCAGGTCCTCCGCCGGGAACGCGTCCGGGTCGCTCAAGGCACGCATCGCGATGTACTCCGCGGTCCAGCTGCCGATGCCGGGGAGCGCGCGCAGCGCAGCGCGCACCTCCTCGCTGCCGGCGTCGAACGCCACGGCGCCGTCCCGCACCGCCGCCGCGAGCGCAGTGAGCGTGGCGGCACGGGCGCGCGTGAGGCCGATGCCCGCGAGGTCCGCTCCGGCCAGCGCCATCGGCGTGGGGAAAAGATGCGTCAGCCCCGCGGCAGGTGCCGCGAGCGGCGCGCCGTGGGCGGCGACGATGCGCGTCGCGAGGGTGCGGGCCGCGGCCACGCTCACCTGCTGGCCCAAGACGGCTCTCACAGCAATTTCAAAGGGATCCCAGGCGCCCGGCACGCGCAAGCCCGGACGCTTGCGCAGCAGCGGTTGCAGCAGCGCATCCTTCCTCAGCACCTCGCGCACGTCCTTCGGGTCCGCCGCGAGGTCGAACACCTGGCGCACCTTCGAGACCACGCCGAACAGCGCGGCGGGCTCGAGGCCGTGCACCGCGAGCTCCAGCGCATCCGCCTTCGGCACCGGCCTTACCTCGATCCAGCCGGTGCGGCCGCCGACCTGCACGCTGCGGGCATAGCTGCCGTCCTCGACCCGCTCCACGCCGGGCAGCGCACGCAACGCGAGGAACTCGCGGATCGCGGCCCAGTCGTAGGGCGGGCGGTAGGCGAGGCGCAACCGGAGCGCGTCGCCCGCCGCTTCGGGACGCCGCTCGCGCCGCAGGTCCCGCGGCGCGCGGCCATAGGTCTGGCGGAACGCATCGTTGAAACGGCGCAGGCTGCCGAAGCCGCTCGCGAGCGCGATGTCGGTCATCGCGAGACGGGTGTCATCTATCAGGTGCTTCGCGAAGTGCAGGCGCCGGGTCTGGGCCACCGCGAGCGGCGAGGCGCCCACGTGCTGCACGAACAACCGGTGCAGGTGCCGCGGGCCTATCCCCAGGCGTGCCGAGAGCTCCTCCACGCTCTGGTTGTCGAGCGCGCCCTCCTGGATCAGGCGCAGCGCGCGGCGCACCGTCGCCGAGGTGCCGAGCCAGGCCGGGGTGCCGGGCGCCGCCTCCGGCCGGCAGCGCAGGCAGGGGCGGAAGCCCGCCTCCGCGGCGGCTGCGGCGGTGGGGAAATAGCGCACGTTGCGCTGCTTCGCGGTGGGCGCCGGGCAGATCGGGCGGCAGTAGATACCGGTGGACGTCACGCCGATGAAGAAGCGGCCATCGAAGCGCGGGTCCTGCGCGAGGCGGGCCCGGTCACAGGCGGCGAAGTCGAGGTGCAGGGAGGGCGTGGCGTCCATGGGCGGGAACTATACGCCGCGGCCGGCAAAAGACTAGCCGTTTTCGGACTTAGACTTGGCGCTCGCCGGCCGGCTTATACTGCGGCCAGGACACGACACACCGGGGAGACGGGAATGAATCTGAGAGTCGCTTCCATGGCCGCGCTGCTCTTGGCGGCGCCGCTCGCGCTGTCGGCGGACACGGGCTGGGTCACGTTCGCGCCGGACAACGCGGGCTTCAGCGCGAAGTTCCCGGCCACGCCGGAGCCGCAGGTGACCCACCAGAAGGACGTGGACACGACGGTGTGGCTCGCGAAGTCCGCGGACGGCAACTTCATGGTGCTGATGAGCACCACGGACTACTGGCAGCACGTGGACGCCGTGGAGGAGATGCGTCTCGACCAGGAGAACTTCCTGAAGGCGGTCGGCGGCGCCGCGGACTCGTCCCACCCTGATCCGTTCCCGGGACCGAAGGGCAGGAAGAAGCCGCTCCCCTCCATCGTGTTCGACTTCCATATCGGCGACCAGTGGACCGGCCGTTCGCGCGTGATCGTGGACGGCGACACTGCGTTCCAGAGCGCGGTGCTGTGGAAGAAGGGCTACGACGGCGGCAGCGCGGTGCTGGAGGCGTTCGAGGCCTCGTTCAAGATGGTGCCGCGCAAGCGGCCCGCAGCCCAGGCGCCGCTTGAGAACTGAATTTAATGGTACATGCCATCATTCCTGATTCACTCTCACGAGGCACATGGTGCACGGAATGCGGAAAACCAACTAGTAAAAGACCATCGGTAGATCCCTTCTCAATTTGTCTCGCCTGTCCGGCAGGACACCGACAATCTATTCTTCCTTCCCCCTCAGTCACGGACAAGACGGATCAAGCGAGAGCACTTAAATTGCCTGATTTAGAAGGCATGAATAGCACTGATACAGCTTTATTTTGGCTCACAAATGAACATGTACGCCCATACTTAAATGAACAAATTGGAATTCTATTAAGAAATATCGTTGAAATAATGAGAGATGGTTACAACCTAAATAGGCCCCATCCTTTCAAGTATTGTCCGGCATGTGGCTCCCCTTTAGAGGAGTTTGAGCAACCAGATATATGGGTGCAAGGGCTAAGGTGTTCTCAAGGACATGAATATGCCGAAAGAGGCTCACATCTGGGCGCCTCAGGTATGAATCTATACATTCATAACGAATTTGAGGAACGCACCGTCAATCAATTGGCTCATGCTTGGCTAAAGCGCGGCGGAGACGAAGAGAGGTGGCTCTTGCCTCAATTGCATAAATCCATCGAGAAAGTCTTCGAAGAATATCTCAGGCATGTTGCTACCCGAAATAGATAGCTAGGAGCCAGCGACTTATCTTTTAGGAATCGGGATGTTGTGGCGCGGAGGTTTCCCCGCCCACTTGTTCTGCGGCATCCCCGCATACGCCGGCACCGGCTTGTGGGATGGGATGTGCATGGGGCCGTGCTGGTCGCCGTCGGCGATCTGCTCCGGGGACGACGCGGGCGGTTCGCGCATGGGCGCATGTTCGCTGCCGGGCGGCACCGGCTGGCGGCGGGGCGCGCGCTCCGGCTTCGGCGCCGGCGGCGTGGTGCGGGTGCCGCCGCGCGGGATGGTCTTCTTGCGCTTCGGCGGCCGCTTCGCCGCGGGCTTCTTCTTGCGGGCAGCGGGCTTGCGCGCGGGCGATGTCTTGCCGGCCGGCCGCTTGGCCGGCGCCTTCTTCTTCGAGCCGGTTTTCTTCTTCATGGCTAAAGCCTAGCGCCGCCACGGCGCCCACGGAAGCCCCCTCCGAAACGTCGATTTATCGTAAAAAAGAGGGCCGCTCGCGCGGCCCTCTTCCTGGCTCAGGCCACGGCTTGCATCAGGTGCAAGGCGGCATCTGGCGCGATTGGGTGTCGAACGTGATCTGCTGGCCGGCCACAGGCACCACCGCGATGAGGTAGGGATGCGTGATGTCCTGGGTGGTGTTATGGCAGTTGTCGCCCGGCTTGATGACCGTGACGTCCACGTCGAAGCTGTTCGGCACGCTCGGCGAGGGCTCGGCGCGGCTGATGGAGAGCTTGAAACCGCCGTGCTTCATCTCACCGAGGAAGTAGGCCACCACGGTCTGCTTGGTGAAGTCGACGGTGGGCATCTCGGGCGGGCTGGACGCGGTCGCGTAGGTCTCCTTCCAGAGCGCATCGAGCGCCGCCTGGTCGTGCACCTCGCGCGTGCCCTGGTCCTTGACCGCGCTGTGGGGACCGGTCTGCAGGATGGTGGCGCCGTTCACCTCGGTGCCGCCGCCGCTGGCGCAGCCCACGAGCCCTGCGGCCAGCGCCGCGACGATGATCAACAGTCTCTTCATATCATCCTCCGTTGGAAAACCTGCTTCTGGATATGGGCAAGGGTCACTTGCCGATGAGGTAGTACACCGCCACGTCGGCGGCGATGTCGATCTTGCCGTTCAGGTACTCGGGCTGGGCCTCGTCGCTGGACTTGGCCATGGCCATCGCCACGGGACGCGGGCCGTTGTAGCCGCCGCCCTGCTCGGTGATGCTGAAGACCGCGCCCAAGTCCGCACCGGCGGCCTTCGCCAGGCCGGCCGCCTTGCCGTAGGCGTCCTGCACCGCGAGGGCACGCGCCTTCTCCTCCAGTACGCGCCGATCGCTGCGGTCCAGGTCCACGGCGCCCAAGTCGGTGACGCCCGCGGCGAACAGTCCGTCCGCCAGGTCGCCGTAGCGGGAGAGGTCGCGCAGCGTGAGCGTGACGGCGCGGCTCACGTGCTGGCCCACGAGCTTGTTGGTGCAGCCGCTACTGAGGCTGCTCGTCACGCACTGGTACTCGGGGTAGACGGTGACGGCGGGCGCCTCGATGTCCCTGTCGGCGATGCCGAGCCTGCGGGCCACGGCGAGCACCTTCGCGGTGCGGGCCTCCACGTCGGCGCGGGCGGCCTTCGCATCGGCGGCGGTCTTCTCGACGCTGAGGGAGACGTAGGCCACGTCCGGCGCGACCTTGAGTTCGCCGTGGCCGTTCACCTGGATGTAGGGGTCGCGCGGCGGGCCGTCCGCGAACGCGGACGTGGACAGGACGAGCAGCGATGCGAGCAGCGCGTATCTCAAGGGAGTCACTCCAGTGAGCGCAGGATGTCGGCGGTGTCGGTCACCTGGGCGAATTCGCCGTGCAGGCTGGCGAGCGCCAGGGCGTGCACGGTCTCGGCATCGTAGGGGCGGCCATCATAGCCCGTCTGGGCATGGGTGGCGCAGGCGTCGGCGGCGAGGAAGGCGCGGAAGCCGAGGTTGCCCGCCATGCGCGTGGTGGTGGAGACGCAGTGGGCGGTGGTGAGGCCGGCGATGACCAGCGTGCTTATGTCCAGTGCGCGCAGGCGCGCCTCGAGGTCGGTGCCGATGAACGCGCTGTTCACCTGCTTGCCGATGACGGGCTCGTCCGCCAGGGGCCGCACCTCGGGCTTCAGCTCGCAGCCCGGCTGGCCGGGCCGCAGCGGCGAGCGGGGGCTGGTGGAACGGTGCTGCACGTGGAACAGCGGCCGGCCGCTCGCGCGCCAGGCCTTCAGCAACTCGGCCGCGTGCGCCTCGGCGCCGGGGTTGTTGCGCGGACCCCAATGCTTGGCGTCGTCGAATCCCTGCTGGATGTCGATGAGGATCAGCGCCGCGTTCTTCGGGATCTTCTGCATCGGGATGCGCCTGCGATCAACCCTCTAGGACACAAGCGAAGATCAGCGGCGCGACGATGGTCGCGTCGGACTCGACGATGAACTTGGGCGTCTCCGCCGCAAGCTTGCCCCAGGTGATCTTCTCGTTGGGCACCGCACCCGAGTACGAGCCGTAGCTCGTGGTGGAGTCGCTGATCTGGCAGAAGTAGGCCCACAGCGGCGTGGCCTGCTCCATGTCCTGCTCCAGCATCGGCACCACGCAGATCGGGAAGTCGCCGGCGATGCCGCCGCCGATCTGGAAGAAGCCCACGCCGGGACCGCCGGAGTTCTTCCGGTACCAGTCCGCCAGGAACATCATGTACTCGATGCCGGTGCGCACGGTGTGCACGTTCTTGATGTCGCCCTTCATGCAGTGGGCGGCGAAGATGTTGCCGAGGGTCGCGTCCTCCCAGCCGGGGACGATGATCGGGATGTTCTTCTCGCAGGCCGCCACCATCCATGAGTCCTTGGGGTCGATCTGGAAGTGCTGCTTGAGCACGCCGGAGCGGATCAGGCGATAGAAGAACTCATGGGGGAAGTAGCGCTCGCCCTTCTTGTCCGCGGCCTGCCACTCGGCCAGGATCGCGTGCTCGATGCGGCGGATCGCCTCGCCCTCGGGGATGCAGGTGTCGGTGACGCGGTTCAGGTGCCGGTCCAGGAGCTTCTGCTCGTCGGCTGGGGACAGCTCGCGGTACTTGGGCACGCGCACGTAGTGGTCGTGCGCCACCAGGTTGAAGATGTCCTCCTCCAGGTTCGCGCCGGTGCAGGTGATGATCTGCACCTTGTCGCGCCGGATCATCTCCGCGAGCGAGAGGCCGAGCTCGGCGGTGCTCATGGCGCCCGCCAGGGTCACCATCATCTTGCCGCCATCCTTCATGAGCTTGATGTAGCCGTCCGCGGCGTCTATGAGCGCGGCGGAGTTGAAGTGGCGGTAATGGTGACGGACGAATTCGGCGACGGCTTTGGTGTTGGTCACGGCCCCTGGGCTCCCGGGATGGACGGTCGAAAGGGGCAAATTGTAGCCCCCGGACCTTCCAGGGGCGAGACCTCAGACGCGGTTTTTGACCTGCTCCACGAGCGCGGCGATATCCAGCATGCGCACCGCGTCCAGCGACGCCTCCACCGCGCCCTCGTGACAGAGGCCGCTCATGGCCGCCTGCTCGTAACCCTCCCGGGCGGCTTTCAGGCAGGCCTCCCGCACGGCCTCCGCCAGCCGCTTGCCCTGTTCCGGGGTCATCAGAGACAGGTCCATTCGAAGCGGCCTATCTCCGCCGCCTCGATCTCGATGTGGTCGCCCGAGGCCAGGGGGCCGACGCCCGCGGGCGTGCCGGTGTAGATGAGGTCCCCCGGCAAGAGGCGCCAGCGGCGGCTCAGGAAGGCCAGGATCGCGGGGATGGTGAAGAGCATGTCCGCCGTGTTGCCGTGCTGGCGCAGCGAGCCGTTCACGCGGCAGGACATCTGCACCGCCTGCGGGTCGAACTTGAGCGGCGCCGGCACGAAGGTGCCGACGGCGGCGCTACCGTCGAAGGCCTTGGCCAGTTCCCAGGGGCTGCCGGACTGCTTGAGGCGCGCCTGCTCGTCGCGCAGGGTGAGATCGAGGCCGAGCGTCACGCCCGCCAGCAGCGAGAGCGCCGCCTCCGGCTCCACCTCCTCCGCCTCGCGGCCGAGCGCGAGCACCAGTTCCATCTCGTGGTGCACGCTGCCGCGCCCGCGCGGCAGGTGCAGGGACGTCCCTTCCAGCACGAGGCTCGTGGCCGGCTTCATGAAGATCATCGGCTCCGGCGGAAGCATGCTGCCCATCTCGCGGGCATGGTCGGCGTAGTTGCGGCCGACGCAGAAGATGCGGCGGGTGTCGGGCAGGTCATCCAGGCCTTCGAATGCCATCTGCGAACCTCGGCTGCGGTGGTACGGTTATATTCTATGCCGGGAGGACGGATGAGACTTAAGACGGCGCTGCACCTGTTCCTGGTGTTCGGCCTCAAGCAGGCCTACGCCTGCCTGTTCGGCGGCTGGCTCTTGGGCGTGATCGTGCTCACCGCCTTCTGGTACCCGTTCCCGGGCCTGTACCGCTACGACTTCCTGTTCCTGGCGGCGGTGGGCTTCCAGTTCCTGCTGCTCGCGACCCGGCTGGAACAGCCGCGGGAGCTCGTCGTCATCGCCTCGTTCCACCTGCTGGCCACGGGGATGGAACTCTTCAAGACTGCGCCCGGTATCGGCTCCTGGAACTATCCCGGCCCCTCGCTCATCCACGTCGCCGGCGTGCCCTTGTTCGCGGGCTTCATGTACAGCGCGGTGGGCAGCTACCTCGCGCGGGTATGGCGGGTATTCGAGTTCCGCTTCAGCCACTACCCTCCGCTGCCGCTCACGGTGGCGCTGGGCTCGGCGATCTACCTCAACTTCTTCACCCACCACTACATCCCGGACCTGCGCTGGGTGCTGCTGGCTGCGGCGCTGCTGCTGTACGGACGCACGGTGGTGCACTTCAGGGTCACGGACCACTACCTCAAGATGCCCCTGATGCTGGGCTTCTTCCTGGTGGCGCTGTTCATCTGGTTCGCGGAGAACGTCTCCACCTTCTACTCGGTGTGGGTGTACCCGAACCAGCGCCACGGCTGGTCCTTCGTGAGCGCGTCCAAACTCGTGTCCTGGTGGCTGCTGATGATGATCAGCTTCGTGCTGGTGTCGTTGGTGCACAGACCCAAGGCAATGGAAGCTGAAGCGCCGGCTGCGATGGCAGCGGAGGAGACGGTCTAGCGGAAGAAGCTCTTGAACGCGGCGATGACCTTGGTGACGTCGTCACGACTCACATCGAGATGAGTCACCAGCCTCAAATTAGGGTTCGGCAGTATCACGACGCCCTGTGCCTGAAGGTGCTCCGCCAGCGCGCCCACCTTCGCGGGCTCGGCCATGGACGCGAACACCATGTTGGTCTGCACCAGCCTGGGGTCGAGCTTCAGGCCCGGCAGGCCCGCGAGCCCTTCCGCCAGCGCCTGGGCGTTCGCGTGGTCCTCCGCCAGGCGCTCCACGTGGTGCTCCACCGCGTGCAGGCAAGCCGCCGCCAGCACGCCCGCCTGGCGCATGCCGCCGCCCAGCATCTTGCGGATGCGGTGGGCGCGCGCGATGAGATCCTTCGGACCCACCAGCACCGAGCCGACAGGCGCGCCGAGGCCTTTGGACAGGCACAGGGACACCGAGTCGAAGTGGCGGGCGATCTCCTTCACGGGGACCTTGAGCTTGACCGCTGCGTTGAACACGCGGGCGCCGTCCAGGTGCAGGGCGAGGCCATGCTTGCGGGCGAAGGCGGCGGCCTCCGGAAGATATGCCGGCGGCAGCACCCGGCCGTTCTGGGTGTTCTCCAGCACCAGGAGGCGGGTCTTCGCGAAGTGGGCGTCGTCCGGCTTGATGAGCGCCGCGACCTTATGTAGGTCCAGCGTGGCGTCCGGCTCGTAGTCCAGGGGCTGGGGCCAGAGGCTGCCCAGCACCGCGGCGCCGCCGGCTTCGTACTTGAAGCTGTGGCCGAGCGCGCCGATGACGAACTCCTCGCCCCGGCCGCAGTGGGCCATGAGCGCGGCGAGGTTTGACTGGGTGCCGGAAGGGAAGAACAGGCCGGCCGCGTGGCCGGTCAGCTCCGCCATGCGCGCCTGCAGCGCGTTGACGGTGGGGTCGTCGCCGAACACGTCGTCCCCGACCTCCGCCGCCGCCATGCGCTGGCGCATGGCGGCGGTGGGGCGGGTGACGGTGTCGCTGCGCAGGTCGATCATGCGCCGCGAAGCTTCTCTAGGTCAGTGCTTGGTGGACGCGGCCGGAGCCGGGGAAGCAGCCTGTTGGGTGGCCCAGTCCTTGTTCATGGCCTCGGTGACCTTGTTGGTCACGTCGAACGCATCGCCCGCCATGAGCGCACCGGCGCCCTTGTTGAGCAGGATGTCGATGTGCTGGTCTTTCACGAACTGGGTGACGACCTTCTGCAGCTCCTCCTGGATGGGCTTGAGCAGCTCGATGCGGCGCTGTTCCACCAGCTGGTTGCCTTCCTGCACGAAGTTCTGGAACGCGGTGTCCGCGTCCTGGAACTGCTTGAGCAGCTTGTCATGGTCCGAGGACTTGCCGTCGGCCTTGTCGAGCTGGTCCTTGAGCGCCTTGCGCTTGTCGTTCAGGTCATTGGCCTGGGTGCGCAGGTCGGTGGCCTTCTGCTGCAGCGCCTTGGTGGCGTCTTGGCCCCGCTGGGAGTTGCTGAGCACCGCTTGCACGTCGAGCACGGCGATCTTGGGGGCCGGCGCCGTGGCGGCATGGGCCGGGGAAAGCGCGAGCAGGCCGGCCGCGAACGTCGCGGCAGCGAGGAATCCTTGACGCATGATGCTGATACTCCTGGATGGTGGGACCCCGGTCCCTGCGGCCGGGGTTACGGTCTGTAACCGCATCAGGATACCTTGCGTTGACGGTCCCGGGCCACTGGGTTTGACGGCCCCAGGTCTCCCGGCGG
The DNA here is from genome assembly GCA_036383255.1 of Gammaproteobacteria bacterium. Classification (NCBI taxonomy): domain Bacteria; kingdom Pseudomonadati; phylum Pseudomonadota; class Gammaproteobacteria; species Gammaproteobacteria bacterium. The sequence continues at coordinate 83,156 of DASVOS010000012.1, forward strand.
AGGATGCCCGGTCCGGCTAGGACCCGGGGTGCGTCCTCGAGCCGGGAACCTAAAGCGGGGGCCGCCGGTCCCAACCCTCACGGCTCTATATAAGAACGCCGTCCGATCCGTCACCTCCCTTCAATCTTCAAGGAGTTCATGCATGTCACGGCGCACTCGTTTCCTGCGTCAAGCCGCCTGGCTCGCGGCCCTGGGCTTGGGGCTCATGGCCCTAAGCGACGCCCAGGCCGGCACCACGCTGGCGCGCTTCCCCACCCTCCACGGGGACAGCATCGTGTTCGAGGCCCACGGCAACCTGTGGCGGGTGGACCGCAAGGGCGGCCGCGCCGAGCGCCTGACCTCGGAGCCCGGCTACGACCTCATGCCGCGCTACTCGCCGGACGGCAAGTGGATCGCGTTCACCGGCCAATACCAGGCCAACACCGACGTGTACGTGATCCCGGCCGGCGGCGGCGAAGCCCGCCGCCTCACCTTCCACTCCGACGTGGTGGACAGCGCGCCGGAACGCTGGGGACCCGACAACATGGTGCTGGGCTGGACGCCGGATTCGAAGAACGTGGTGTTCCTGTCGCGCCGCAGCTCCATGAACAGCTGGTTCGGCCGCTACTTCACTGTGCCGGTGGAGGGCGGCGAGGAGAAGCTGATGCCGCTCGACAAGGGCGGCGCGTTCAGCTGGAGTCCCGACGGCAAGGCCATCGCCTATAACCGCATCTTCACCAACTTCCGCACCTGGAAGCGCTACACCGGCGGCATGCACCAGAACGCCTGGATCCACCACTTCGACACCGGCGCCGACGAGCTGGCGGTGGACTCGAAGGGCGCGGACCTGGACCCGATGTGGTACGGCAAGACGATCTACGTGGCTTCCGACCGCGGCGGCCGCTTCAACCTGTGGGCCATGGACACCGGCAGCAAGCAGATGCGCCAGGTGACCCACTTCACCGACTACGACGTGGACTGGCCGAGCTTAGGGTCGGACGGCATCGTGTTCCAGCAGGGCGGCTCGCTCTACGTGCTGGACCTGCCTTCCGAGGCGCTGCACAAGCTCAGCGTGGACGTGCCTGACGATGGCATGCAGACCAACCCGCGCTACGTGGACGCCTCCAAGTACATCCAGAGCAGCGATCCGGCCGGCGGCCCGAACTTCGACGTGGCGCCGAACGGCAAGCGCGTGCTGCTGCAGGCGCGCGGAGACCTGTTCACGCTGCCCGCCGAGCATGGCAACACCCGCGACCTCACGCAGAGCTCCGGCGCCAAGGAGGAGAACCCGACCTGGTCGCCGGACGGCAAATGGATCGCCTACGTGACCGACGCCTCGGGCGAGGACCAGGTCGCGATCCGGCCCTCCGAGGGCGGCGCCGAGCAGGTGCTGACCTCGTTCAAGGCCGGCTACTTCTACCGTCCCACCTGGTCGCCGGACAGTTCCAAGCTCATGTTCAGCGACAACGAGCAGCGACTGTGGTGGCTGGACGTGAAGTCGCGCAAGGCCGTGAAGGTGGACCAGGACCCCTACTTCGAGATGCACGACTACGCCTGGTCGCCGGACGGCAAGTGGATCGCCTACCGCAAGCAGCGCGAGAACCAGCAGCCCGGCATCTGGCTGTACAGCCTGGACTCCGGCAAGTCCACGCTGGTGAGCTCGCGCTTCGACGCCGACCTCAACCCGGTGTTCGACCCGGACGGCAAGTACCTGTACTTCCTGTCGGCGCGCCACGAGAACCCGACCTTCAGCCAGAGCGAGTTCAACATCGCCACGCTGAAGATGTTCGGCATCTACGCCGCCACCCTGGACAAGGACGCGCCCTCCCCCTTCGCGCCGCGCTCGGATGAGGGCATCCCCGCCAAGGACGAGGGCAGTGACAAGAAGGACAAGGGCGGCGCCAAGCCGCTGCACATCGACCTCGACGGCCTGATGCGCCGCGCGGTCGCGCTGCCGGTGCCGGCGGACAACTACGCCGGCCTCACCGCCGTGTCCGGCAAGCTCTACTACCTGACGTTGCCTAACTTCACCATCGATGGCCCGCTCGCGGGCGAGCACAGCACGTTGCGCAGCTTCGACATGGAGAAGCGCAAGGACAAGAGCGTCAGCGACGACGCGGGCGCCTATGCGCTCTCCGCGGACGGCAAGACGCTGCTGCTGGTGAACGGCGAGGGCAAGTTCCAGCTCCAGCCCGCCGATGGCGACGACAAGCCCAAGGACGTGGACACCTCGCAGATGCAGATGCGCGTCGAGCCGAAGGCCGAGTGGGACGAGATGTACCACATGGCCTGGCGCCTGGAGCGCGACTTCTTCGTGAACACGAAGATGAACGGGGTGGACTGGGAGGAGATCCACGCCCGCTACGCCAAGCTGCTGCCGCTGCTGGGCCACCGCGAGGACCTGAACTACCTCGTCGGCGAGATCCAGGGCGAGCTCTCCAACTCCCACACCTACGTGGGCGGCGGCGACCTCAACGATGACCGGGGCCTCATCGCCACGGGCGTGCTGGGCGCGGACTACGGGCTGGACGCGAAGTCCGGCCGCTGGTTCATCCAGAAGATCTATGCCGGCGACAACACCCGCGGCGACTTCGCCTCGCCGCTGACGGAGCCGGGCCTCGGCGTGCATGAGGGCGACTTCGTGCTGGCGGTGGACGGCCGCGAGCTCAAGGCCCCCACCGACATCTACAGCCTGTTCGTGGGCACGCGCGGCCGCACCGTGACGCTGAGCGTGGCGGACGACGCCGCAGGCAAGGGCCGGCATGATGTGACCGTGAAGACGCTCCACGACGAGCTGAACCTGCGCCAGGACGACTGGATCCAGCACAACCGCGAGGTGGTGGACGAGGCTTCCGGCGGCCAGATCGGCTACATCTACCTGGACGACATGGGCTCCAACGGCATGAAGCAATTCATCGCCCAGTTCTACCCGCAGGTGGACAAGCAGGGCCTGATCATCGACGACCGTTTCAACGGCGGCGGCTTCATCGACCAGATCCTGCTGGAGCGCCTGCGCCGCGTCCTGGCCGGCATGTCCAGCAACCGCCACCAGGCGCAGTTCACCGACCCGCCGGTGCTGTCCAACAGCTACAAGGTGTGCCTCATCAACGAGTACTCGGCCTCGGACGGCGACATCTTCCCGTACTATTTCCGCAAGTACGGCCTGGGGCCGCTCATCGGCATGCGTACCTGGGGCGGCGTGCGCGGCATCCGCGGCAACTGGCCGCTGCTCGACAACGGCTACATCACCGTGCCGGAAGGCACCAACTACGGGCTCGACTCGCAGTGGGTGATGGAGAACCACGGCGTGGAACCTGACATGCAGGTGGACAACCTGCCGGGGGACGTGGTGAAGGGCAAGGACGCGCAACTCGACGCCGCGGTGAAATACCTCATGGAGAAGATCAAGGCGCACCCCTTGAAGCTCCCGCCGGTCCCGCCGCTGCTGCCGGCTTACCCGCCCGAGGGGCATGATTGAATCACTGAATAAGAAAATTTCTTCACTGAACGGCGGCCACGAGGCCGCCGTTTCTTTTGCCGTCATGACACCACCGTCCCTGGTGCGTCAGCCACGTTGAGCACTGTGCATCCTGCTACGCGTGCAATCCAGGGCGGCTCCTGCGCCCGCTTGCGTTCATTTGGGTCTGCGACCTTCCAGGCGTCCCGTGCATCAATCAGGAAACGGACCTGGGGGCGAGCCATGGAGATCCTGCCGATCCTGCGCACCATGAAGCGCAACAAGACCGCCGTGGCACTGGCGGTGCTGCAGGTGGCGCTGACACTGGCCATCACCTGCAACGCCGTGTTCATCATCCACGACCGACTGGCGATGATAGGCCGCCCCACGGGCCTGGCCATGGACGACATCTTCTACGTCACCACGGTCGGCTACGCACCGGATTACGACTCCGGCAACGCCATCCACCGGTATCTCGACACCCTGCGTTCCCTGCCGGGGGTGGTGAGCGCCTCGGCCGTGCACCAGTTCCCCCTGAGCCTGGGAGGTTGGACCCGGGACTTCCGCACCCGCGCGGACCTCGCCGCCCCTTCCCAGGTGGCGGCCGTGATGCATGTGGACGAGCATGGCCTGGACACCCTGGGCCTCAGGCTGATCGCCGGCCGCAGCTTCAACGCCGCCGAGGTGCGCTATGCCGATTCAGACAGCTACCGCATCCCGCCGGTGGCGATCGTGACGCAGGCCGCCGCGGACGAACTCTTTCCCGGCGGTGGTGCCCTGGGCAGGACGATCTACAGCGAAGATAGCCTGCAGCCGCATACCATCATCGGCGTCGTCGAGCGCCTGCAGGGCTTCCATCCCCACTGGGCCGGCTTCGAGCGCACCGTGCTCATGCCGGCGGTGTTCACCGGCATGTACTGCCGTTTCCTGGTGCGCACGCGGTCCGGCGAGCGGGACCGGGTGATGCCGGAGGCGCAGCAGAAGCTCGACGCGCTGCACACCGGCGCCTTCGTTCGCAGCCTGCGTTCCCTGGACTCCTACCGGGACAACAGCTACCAGGACGACCAGGCCATGGCGGCGATGCTCAGCACCGTCGCCGCGCTGATCCTCGCCATCACCTCACTGGGGCTGGCCGGCCTCACCAGCTTCAACGTGCGCCGCCGCACCCGCGAGATCGGCACGCGCCGCGCGCTAGGCGCCCGCCGCCGCGACATCCTGCGTTACTTCATGCTGGAGACCTGGCTCATCACCGCCATGGGCATCGCGCTCGGCAGCGCCTTCGCGGTGGCGCTGAACCTGTGGCTGGTGAGCCTCTACGACCTGCCGCCGCTCGCCTGGTATTACCTTCCCCTCGGCGCGCTCAGCCTGTGGATCTTGAGCGCGCTCGCGACGCTGTGGCCGGCACTGAAGGCCTCCGCCATCCCACCCTCCATCGCCACGCGCAACACCTGAAGTCCCTCCCCGCGGCGGGACTATTTCCGGCGCTACTGCAACCCTTTGCGGGGGCGGCGCATCCAAATGTACGTGAAGAAGAGAACGGGTATTAAGGAGTGTCCGCGCGGACACTCGAGCGGACACGGGACGGTGTCCGCGGACGCGGAAAAGGACCGCTGCGGAGCGCATCCGGCGTGAAGGACCCCAGGTCCGGCGCGGCATGCGCACAAGAACAGGACATTGGCACGGGGCTTGCTACGTACACAGCATGAACACCAACAACCTGCAGAAGATCGTGAAGATCCGCGACACCTCCGGCCAGGACGTCGCGGTGGACAACACCCCCCAGCAGCGCAAGCGCCGCCGCTGGTATATCGGCGCTGGCATCGGCGCGCTGGTGCTGCTGGCGCTGGCCCTGCCGGCGCTGATGCGCTGGGCCAAGGCCGAACGCACCGTGTCCCTGGACCAGGTGCGGCTCGCCCAGGTCACGCGCGGGCTGTTCGTGCGGGACGTCTCCGTGGATGGGCAGGTGGTGGCCGCCGTGAGCCCGACGCTCTATAGCGACGTGAACGGCACCGTCACGCTCAAGGCGGTGGCGGGCGACGCGGTCAAGAAGGGCCAGGTGCTGGCGCAGATCGACAGCCCCGAGCTCACGAGCAGCTACCAGCAGGAGCAGTCCACCCTGCTCTCCATGCAGACTGACCTGGAGCGCACCCGCATCAACTCCAAGAAGGCCGCGCTCGCGAGCCAGGAAAGCGTGGACCAGGCCGGCGTGACGCTGGAGGCGGCGCGCCGCGAGATGAAGCGCGCCGAGGCCGCCTGGGGCTACAAGGTGATCAGCGAGCACGACTATGCCAAGGCGAAGGACGACCTGGCCGCCGCCCAGCTCAACTTCGACAACGCCAAGGCCAACACCGAGCTCGACAAGGAAGGCCTGAACTTCGACGTCAAGACCAAGGAGCTGCAGGTCAAACGCGAGCAGCTCCTGGTGAACGACCTCAAGCGCCGCTACGACGGCCTCACGGTGCGCTCGCCGGTGGACGGCATGGTCGGCAACATCGCGGTGCAGCAGCGCACCAACGTCACGCCCAACCAGCCGATCATGACGGTGGTGGACCTGACCCAGATGGAGATCCAGATCCAGATCCCGGAGACCTATACCGACGGCCTCGCGCTCGGCATGGCCACCGAGATCAGCTACGGCGGCAACCGCTACCAGGGCAAGCTCACCGCGGTCTCGCCCGAAGTGCAGAACAACCTGGTCACCGGCCGGGTGCGCTTCGCGGCCAACCCGCCCAAGGGCCTGAAGCAGAACCAGCAGGTGCAGGTGCGAATCGTGATGGACTCGCGCGATGGCGTGCTGATGGTGCAGCGCGGCCCGTTCCTGGACGCCGGCGGCGGCAACGTGGCCTACCTGGTGCATGACGGCGTCGCCACCCGCACCGCCATCCACACCGGCGCCGCCAGCATCGGCCAGGTGGAGATCCTGGACGGCGTGAAGGAGGGCGACACCCTCGTGATCTCCGACACCAGCGGATTCGACAACGCGAACACGGTATACCTGAAATAACCAGGAGTAAGCCCCATGTTGAGCATGCAGAACATCAGCAAGATCTACCGCACCGACGTGGTGCAGACCCACGCCCTGCGCGACTTCAACCTGGAGGTGAAGGAAGGCGAGTTCGTGGCGGTGATGGGCCCCTCCGGCTCCGGCAAGACCACCTTCCTCAACATCGCCGGCATGCTCGAGTCCTTCGACCACGGCACCTACATGCTGGACGGCGAGGACGTGAGCCACCTGGACGACGACGGCCGCTCGCGCATCCGCAACGAGCGCATCGGCTTCATCTTCCAGAGCTTCAACCTGATCCCGGACCTCAACGTGCACGACAACGTGGACGTGCCGCTGCGCTACCGCGGCTTCAAGGCCGCCGAGCGCGAACGGCGCATCCAGCAGGCGCTGGAGGTGGTGGGGCTGGCCTCGCGCATGAAGCACCTGCCCTCACAGCTCTCCGGCGGCCAGCAGCAGCGCGTGGCGATCGCGCGTGCGCTGGCGGGCGAGCCGCGCATACTGCTCGCGGACGAGCCGACCGGCAACCTGGACTCGCTGATGGCGCGCCAGGTGCTGGACCTCCTGGAGGGCATCAACGCCAACGGCACCACCATCGTCATGGTCACTCACGACCCGGAACTCGCGCGCCGCGCCCACCGCAGCGTGCACGTGCTGGACGGCCAGGTGATGGACCTCAAGGCCGTGCCCGCCTCCGGCGCCAAGCGTGAAGCCGGCGTCCAGGCCTGAGGAGAAAACCATGTTCCTCTACAACCTGCGTCTCGCCCTGCTGAGCCTCAAGCGCGATCCGATTCTGACCGCGCTCATGATCGGCGCCGTGGCCATCGGCATCGGCATGTCCACCACCACCCTCGCCGTGTTCCACTCCATGTCGGGGAACCCCATCCCCGACAAGAGCGACCGGCTCTACGCGGTGCAGCTCGACAACTGGTCGCCGAACGCCGCCTACGACGAGCCCAACGAACCGCCCACCCAGGTCACCTACCGTGACGGGCAGGCGCTGATGAAGGCCGCCAAGGCCCCGCACCAGAACCTGAGCTTCACCTCGGCCCTGGTGCTGCAGTCCGACAAGCCGGACGCGAAGCCGGACCTGGTGGTGGCGCGCGTCACCTACAACGACTTCTTCTCCATGTTCGAGGTGCCGTTCGAGTACGGCGGCCCCTGGAGCAAGGAGGCCGACCAGAACGCCGAACAGGTGGCGGTGCTGAACCAGGAGCAGAACGAGAAGCTGTTCGGCGGCGCCAACAGCGTGGGCAAGGAGATCGTGCTCAATAACCGCCGCTTCCGGGTGGTGGGCGTGCTCAAGAAATGGGCGCCGGTGCCCAAGTTCTACGACCTGGAGAACGACCAGTTCGGCGACCCGGAGGACGTGTTCGTCCCCTTCAACCTGGTCTCCTCCATGCAGCTGCACATCAACGGCAACAACAGCTGCTGGGGGCCGCCGGCCGACAACAGCTTCGAGGGCCACCTGAACTCGGAGTGCGTGTGGCTGCAGTACTGGGTGGAGCTGCCCACCACGGCCGACCGCGACGCCTACCATGATTTCCTGGACGGCTACGTCAACGAGCAGAAGAAGCTCGGCCGCTTCCAGCGCCCCCTCAACAACCACCTGCGCGACGTCACCGACTGGCTCACCTACAACCATGTGGTGAGCAAGGACAGCAAGGCGCTGGTGGGCCTCTCGTTCATGTTCCTCGCGGTGTGCATGCTCAACACCATCGGCCTGATCCTGGCCAAGTTCCTGCGCCGCTCCGGCGAGATCGGCCTGCGCCGCGCCGTCGGCGCCAGCAAGATGGCGCTGTTCCGCCAGTACCTGGTCGAGACCGGCGTGATCGGCGTGAGCGGCGGCCTCTTGGGCGTGCTGCTCGGTTGGGGCGGCCTCGCCGGCGTGCGCCACCTGATCTCGGACAGCGGGCACATCGCGCGCCTCGACTGGAGCATGGTGGGGCTGTCGCTGCTGCTGGCGCTGGCTTCGAGCATGCTGGCCGGCCTGTATCCCGCCTGGCGCGTGGTGCGCATCCCGCCCGCCATCTACCTCAAGGTCCAGTAAAGGAGCCGCACATGGAGATCCGTCCCATCCTCAGCGCCATGCTGCGCAACAAGACCGGCGCGATACTGATCGCGCTGCAGATCGCGCTCACGCTGGCCATCGTGTGCAACGCGGTGTTCATCATCCAGGACCGCACGGCCAAGATGGCCCGCGACCCCGGCATGGACGTCGACAACATCCTCATCGTCAACATGGCTGCCTACAAGCCGGACTACAACGCCGGCAACGCGATCCGCGCCAACCTCGACCTGTTGCGCAGCCTGCCGGGGGTCGTGGACGCCACCTATACCCAGTCCATCCCGCTCAGCGGCGGCGGCTGGAGCGACAGCGCGACGCCGGTGGCCGAGGAGCACCCCAAGTCCTCGGTCAGCATGGGCGTGTACCACATGGACGAACACGCACTGAACGCGCTGGGCGTGAAGCTGGTGGAAGGCCGCAACTTCACCCATGAGGAGGTGGAGTACGTCGACGGCGACAAGTACACCACGCCCAAGCTCGCGATCGTGAGCCGTGCCTTCGCCGAGAAGGTGTTCCCCGGCCAGGACGCCGTGGGCAAGAACTTCTACGAGGGCACCTCCGGCGTCACCATCGTCGGCATCGTGGACACCCTGGAGGGCACCTGGCCCCATTGGGAGGGTTTCGAGCGCCAGATCATCTTCCCGACGGTGCTGGAGAGCGAGTACACGCGCTACCTGGTGCGCACGCTGCCCGGCCAGCAGGACGAGGTGATGAAGGCCGCGGAGCAGAAGCTCGGCGAGCAGCACGTGGGCAACTTCCTGCGCCGCGTGCGGCCGCTCGCTTTCTACCGCGACAACACCAACTCCGGCGACCACGCCATGACCGTGATGCTGTCGCTGGTGACGGCGCTGATCCTCAGCATCACCGCGCTCGGCATCGTCGGCTTGGCCAGCTTCAGCGTGCGCCAGCGTACCCGCCAGATCGGCACGCGCCGCGCGCTGGGCGCCCGCCGCGTGGACATCGTGCGCTACTTCATGACCGAGAACTGGCTCATCACCAGCATCGGCGTGACCCTGGGCAGCGTGTTCGCGGTGGCGCTCAACTACTGGCTGGTGAACCTGTATGACCTGCCGCCGATCTCCTGGTACTACATCCCGGTGGGCATCCTGTCGCTGTGGGCGCTGGGCCTGCTGGCGGTGCTGGGGCCGGCGCTGAAGGCCGCGGCGATCCCGCCGGCCATCGCCACGCGGAATGTTTGACGCTGCCTTGAGACTCCGGAGCGTCTAAACTGGAACCCGGCGAGCCCACGCTCGCCGGGTTTTTTATGCAGAGGTGGGACTTGGGGAAGATCCTCGTCATCGACGACAACAAGGCCATCGGCGAGGCACTGTCGGTGCTGTTCGGGCTGCATGGCCTGGACACCCTGAGCGCGCTCACGCCTGAGGCGGGTCTCGCGCTGCTGGCGCGCGAGTCCGTCAACCTCGTGGTGCAGGACATGAACTTCAGCGGCGACACCACCTCGGGCCGCGAGGGCGCGGCGCTGTTCGCCGAGATCCGCCGCCGCCACCCGGACCTGCCCATCATCCTGCTCACCGGCTGGACCCATCTCGAGGACGCAGTGGAACTGGTGAAGGCCGGCGCCGCGGACTACCTGGCGAAGCCCTGGGACGATGCCAAGCTCGTGACCACGGTGCGCAACCTGATCCAGCTCGGCGAACTGAGGCGCAGCCAGCGCCTGCAGGCGGAGGAGCGGCGCGCGGCACGGGACAAGCTCGCGGCGAAGTTCGACCTCTGCCGCATCGTGTACGAGAGCCCCGCCATGCAACAGCTGGTCGGCATCGCCACCCAGGTTGCCCACGCCGACGTGCCGGTGGTCATCACCGGCCCCAACGGCGCCGGCAAGGAGAAGGTGGCGGACATCATCCACGCCAATTCCTCGGTCAAGGGCGGCCCCTACGTGAAGGTGAACATGGGCGCGCTGCCGGCTGAGCTCATCGAGAGCGAGCTGTTCGGCGCCGAAGCCGGCGCCTACACCGGCGCGCAGAAGGCCCGTGCCGGGCGCTTCGAGGCCGCCGACGGCGGCACCCTGTTCCTGGACGAGATCGGCAACCTGCCGCTGGCAGGCCAGGTGAAGCTCCTGCGTGTGCTGCAGACCGGCGAGTTCGAGCGCCTGGGCTCTACCCAGACGCGCAAGGCGAAGGTGCGTATCGTCACGGCCACCAACTCGGACCTGCGCCACGCCATCGCCGAGGGCCGTTTCCGGGAAGACCTGTTCTACCGGCTCAACGTCATCGAACTGCATGTACCACCGCTCGCGGAACGGCGCGAAGACGTGCTGCCACTGGCGCGCGCGTTCCTGGGCGAGGCCCACACGCTCGCGCCGGAAGCTGAACGGGTGCTGCTGGAGCACCCATGGTCCGGCAACGTGCGGGAATTGCAGAACTGCATGCGCCGCGCGGCACTGCTGGCGGAGGGCGCGGTGGTTGGCGTGGCCGCCCTCGGCCTCGCGGCCCCGCGTGCCGCCGCTGCGGCGGAACCGGCGCAGGAACCCACCCGCGCGGACATCGAGGCAGTGCTGGCGCGTCACGGCGGGGTGATCGCTGCCGCCGCCCAGGAGCTGGGACTCTCGCGCCAGGCCCTGTACCGGCGGATGGAGAAGTTCGGGATAGAGAAGGGTTCATAGCTAAGCTATGAACGCCTGCACAGGGATGTGCAGGCCGGTATTTCTCGCGTAGCAAGATAGCGGAGCGAGAAATCGCGCTGCCTTTCTACTGCCCGCGAAAATCCATCCTCCGAATCTGTTCCATCCGGTTAAACTGGCCGGATGAGATTCCGCAGATCCCTGGAAGGCAAGTTCGCGTCCCTGGCGGTGCTGCTGGTGGTGTTCGCCGCGCTAGCGGCGGGCGTGGCGGTGGACCTGCTCGGCTCGACGCTGGGTGGCGCCTGCGCCGCGCTGGTACTGGCTGTGCCGTTCGCGGTGTACGCGGTGCGCCGCTTCATGCGCCCCGTGAACCGTCTCCTCACTGCGCTGGACGACGGCGTCGCGAGCTTCCAGGATGGCGACTTCAGCATCAGCCTCAACCCCGGACGCGACGACGAGCTGGGCACGCTGGTGCGCCACTACAACGCCGCCGGCGACGTGCTGCGGGCGGAGCGACACGACCTGTACCAGCGGGAGCTCCTGCTGGACACCGTGATCCAGAGCACGCCCTGGGCGCTGGTGCTCACCAACGCGAACGACCGGGTGGTGTACAGCAACGTGTCCGCGCGCCAGCTGTTCCAGGCAGGCCGCCGCTTCGAGGGGCGCGCCTTCGCCGAGGTTCTGGAGGGCGCGCCCGAGGCTCTGCGCGAGGCGGTGCAGAGCGGGCGCGACGGCATGTTCGGCGTGCGCCGCGAGGGCGAGGACGACGAGATCTACTATCTCTCCCGCGAGCGCTTCACCCTCAATGCCCAGCGCCACAGCCTGTACCTGTTCAAGCAGCTCACCCGCGAGCTGAACCGGCAGGAGGTGGCGATCTGGAAGAAAGTGATACGGGTCTTGAGCCATGAGCTCAACAACTCGCTCGCGCCGATCACCTCGCTGGCTCATTCCGGCCGCATCCTGGCACGCCAGCCGGACCCGGCGAAGCTCGAGAGCGTGTTCGCCACCATCGAGGAGCGGGCCCTGCACCTCAAGAACTTCATCGACGGTTACGGGCGCTTCGCCAAGCTGCCGGCGCCCAAGCCCGAGACCGTGTCATGGCGGACGTTCGTGGCCTCGCTGGAGGGCCTGGCGCCCTTCACCCTCACCGGATCCCTGCCGGAGGATGGCGCACGCTTCGACCCGACCCAGATGCAGCAAGTGCTCATCAACCTGCTCAAGAACGCCCACGAGTCCGGCTCGCCGCCGGAGGCGGTGACGCTCACGGTGCGCCAAGCCCCGCAGGGGCTGCGCCTGGAGGTGGCGGATGCGGGCCCCGGCATGAGCGAGGACGTGCTGGAGCAGGCCCTGTTGCCCTTCTATTCCACCAAGCAGTCGGGCACCGGCCTTGGCCTGCCGCTCTGCCGCGAGATCGTGGAAGCGCATGGCGGGAGGCTCAGCCTCACGAACCGCAGCGAGGGAGGTCTGCTGGTCAGCGTATGGCTGCCAGCTTGACCAGGCTCAGCGCAATTCCGCGTTGAGCCTGCGCACCAATCCCAAAGCCTGATCGAGATAGCCGCCGCCGAACAGGTTGAGGTGGTTCAGCACGTGGTAGAGGTTGTAGAGGTCGCGGCGCACCTTGTAGCCCGCGTCCAGCGGGGCGTGGGCCCGGTAGGCGGCGTAGAAACTCTCCGGAAAGCCGCCGAACAACTCGGTCATGGCGAGGTCCGCCTCCCGGTCGCCGCGGTACACCGCCGGGTCGAACACCACGGGGCCTTCTTCGCGCACCACGCCCGAGTTGCCGCTCCAGAGGTCGCCGTGCAGCAGCGCGGGTGCCGGCGCATAGCCGGCGAAGAACCGCGGCAATCCCTCCATGAGACGCATGCCCTCTTCCTGCAGCGCGCCCCGGTGGCCGTCCTCGCCTGCGAGCCTGAGCTGGAACCCCAGGCGCTGCTCCCGGAAGAACGCGGCCCAATCCGTGCCCTCGCGGTTGAACTGCGGCGTGGCGCCGATGAAGTTCGCGCGCGGCCAGCCGAAGCGCGGCGCCGGCGCGAGATGCTGGCGCGCCAGCGCCTCACCCAGGCGCGTACCGGAGGCGGATGCGCCGCGGGAAAGCTCCAGCCACTCCATGACGAGGTAGCCCTCGCCTTTCCCGACGCTGCCCTCGGCGTGCAACCGCGGTACGCGCATGGCGCCGCAGGCGGCGAGAGCCTTGAGCCCGTCCGCCTCCGCAGCGAGGACGTCCGCATCGCCGCCCTTCACGAACCAGGCGCCCGCGGAGGATTCCACCCGCCAACGGGTACCGCCCACGCCCTCCCCCAAGGCCTGCCAGCGCCACGGCCCAGAGACCTCCAACTGCCGTTCCACCGCGGCCTGCAACGTCATGTCCTGCATGGGTCTGGCGCCCTCGCGTCAACGCCGGCTGCGGCGCTGCGTCGGATACTGTACCGGCTGCCGGCCTCCGGGCGGAGTAGTATGGAACGCCCGGCCGGGGGCCGGTCATCCAAAACAGCCATTTGGGAGGCATCGTATGTTGAGGACATCCATCCTGCTCGCGCTCCTGGCCGCCGCGGTCCCCGCGCTCGCCGACACGCACATCACCTCGGTCAACGACGCCGGCCAGGCGGTGAGCCAGCTGTTCGTGAAGGACGGCAAGGTGCGCATGGAGTTCTCCGACGGCGCCCACCAGGGCTTCGCACTGTACGACTCCGCCGCCAACACCATGAGCGTGTTCATGCCGGAGAAGAAGCAGTACCTGGTGTTCGATGACAAGGCGGCGGGCCAGATCGGCGCCCAGCAGGCCCAGAGCCAGCAGCAGATGCAGGCCGCCCAGGCGCAGATGGCGGCGCACCAGGGCGAGATGGACGACGCCAACCAGAAGATGCAGGCCGCCATGGCGAACATGACGCCGGAGCAGCGCGCCATGATGGAGAAGATGATGGCGGCACGCGGCGGCGCCCCCGCGGGCAACCCCATGGCCGCGATGCAGGGCGGCATGCACGTGGAGATGAAGGACCTCGGCACCACCGAGACCGTCGCCGGCCACCGCTGCAAGGACATGCAGATGAGCGTGGGCGGCCGCGCCACCTCCACCATGTGCATGAGCGACGAGCCGCCCACCGCGTTCGGCGTCCCGGCGGCGGACTACAAGACGCTGGAGGCGATGCGCGACGGCATGCAGAAGCTCACCGCCAAGATGGGCCCCATGGCCCAGTCCATGTCGGCGGTGATGGGCAAGGGCTTCGCCCTCAAGACCACGCGCCAGGCCTTCGACCCCCGCACCATGAAGTCCAGCACCGTGACCACCACCTTCAAGTCGGTGACCACCGAGAAGCTGGACAGTGCGAAGTTCGAGGTGCCGGCGGGCTACACCGCCACCAGCATGGACGAGATGATGCAGCACGGCGGCCATTGACCCGCCCCGTGCCATGAAAACAGAAACCCCGCCAGGGATGGCGGGGCTGGAAACAGCGCCAGGGACGGCAACGAAGACCAAGGAAAAAGAAACCCCGCTTCGGCGGGGTTTCTACTTTATGCGAGCAGCTGCTTCACGCGCCGATGCAGCGGGCTACTCCGCGGGAAATGCGCCAGCAGGAACTCCATCTGGTCGGCGAGGATGCGCCGGCCCTTCAGGAAGATGTACTCGGCGTGGTTCGGGGTGAACGGGATGGCGAGCAGCTGCATGCGCGCCTCCTCCGGGGTGCGCCCGGCCTTGTGGTTGTTGCAGCGCTTGCAGGCCGCCACCACATTGGTCCATGTGTCGCGCCCGCCGCGGCTCAGGGGCGTGACGTGCTCGCGGGAGAGCTCGCCGGAGGCGAAGCGCTTGCCGCAGTACATGCAGACGTGGGCGTCGCGCTTGAACAGGGTATGGTTGTTGAGCGGCGGCACATAGTGCTTGCGCGCCTTGGCCGAGGCGACGCTGTTGCCGTAGGTGGCGATGATGGAGTTCACTTCGATGACGCTGCGCCGGCCGCTCTTGGCGCAGATGCCGCCGTGCAGGCGATACAGCGGGCTGCCGTAGCTGTAGGCCACCTGGTCCAGGTGATACAGCTTCACGGCATCCTGATAGTCGATCCACTCCAGCGGCTGGCCTGCCGCATCGGTGCGGAGCACTTCTTGGGAAAGGTCGTACACCCTATATCCTCAAGGCCCTGAATAGGCTGGGCAAAATATTGCAGTAATAGGCTTAAAAAGCAACGCCAAGCCCAGGACGAGCCTGGGAACTGCCCGCCGCGCGGGGTGGCAAACGCACCGGGGCACGCTACACTGGCCCCGGCCCAAATGACGGGATAAGCCATGGCCATCAAGCTTTTCGTGCCCTTGGAACACGCTGGCCTGGAACGCCGCGTGGCCCTGTGTCCGCCGGTGGCGGCCAAGCTCAAGGGCCTGGGAGTGGAGGTGACGCTGGAACCGGGCGCCGGCGAGGCCGCCGGGTTCCCGGACAGCCTGTTCCCGGACGTCCGCACCGCGAAGGCCCAGGACGCGATCCCGCAGGCCGATGCCGTGTTCCGTGTGACGCCGCCCTCCGCCGCCGAGGCTGCGCGCCTGCGCGCGGGCGCGGTGCTGGTGTCGTTCCTCAGCCCGCACAAGGACCCCGACCGCATCAAGGCGCTGCGTGATGCGCGTGTGACTTCGTTCGCCATGGAGCTGGTGCCGCGCATCTCCCGCGCCCAAGCCATGGACGCGCTCTCCTCCCAGGCCGCCGCTGCCGGCTACAAGGCGGCGCTGCTGGCCGCGGAGAAGCTCGGCCGCTTCTTCCCCATGCTCACCACCGCCGCCGGCACCATCCGTCCCGCCAAGGTGCTGGTGGTGGGCGCGGGCGTCGCGGGCCTGCAGGCCATCGCCACCGCGCGCCGCCTCGGCGCCATGGTGGAGGGCTACGACGTGCGCGCCGCCGCGCGCGAGCAGGTGGAGTCGCTCGGCGCGAAGTTCGTGGACACCGGCGTCTCGGCGGAAGGCACGGGCGGCTATGCCCGCGAGCTCACCGCCGAGGAGAAGCAGAAGCAGCAGGACGCGCTGGCCAAGCACGTGGCTTTGGCCGATGCGGTGATCACCACCGCCGCGATCCCAGGCCGGCCCGCCCCGAAGATCGTCACCCGCGCCATGGTGGAAGCCATGAAGCCCGGCGCGGTGATCATCGACCTCGCCGCCGAGACTGGCGGCAACTGCGAGCTGACCCGCCCCGGCGAGGACTTCAAGCATGGCCACGTGCTGGTCTCGGGTCCCTTGAATCTGCCGAGCCTCCTGGCGGAGCACGCCAGCGACATGTACGCCCGCAACCTGCTCAACTTCTTCACGCCACTCGTCAAGGACAGCAGGCTCGCCATCGACTGGAACGACGAGGTCTACGCCAAGAGCGTGGTCACTCACGACGGGAAGATCATGCACGAACCCACCAGAAAGTTAGTCGAGGGAGCCTGACCATGATCGACGGCTTCATCGCCCTATACATCTTCATGCTCGCCGGCTTCACCGGCTACGAGGTCATCTCGCGGGTGCCGGTGATCCTGCAC
This sequence comes from Gammaproteobacteria bacterium, assembly GCA_036383255.1. Taxonomy (NCBI): domain Bacteria; kingdom Pseudomonadati; phylum Pseudomonadota; class Gammaproteobacteria; species Gammaproteobacteria bacterium. The sequence goes on from DASVOS010000012.1 coordinate 99,737, forward strand.
ACGCCGCTCATGTCCGGTTCAAACTTCGTGCACGGCATCGTGCTGGTGGGCGCCATGGTGGCCTTGGGCGCCGCCGAGGGCCCGGTGGAGCAGGTGATCGGCTTCCTCGGCGTGGCGCTCGCCGCCGGCAACGCGGTGGGCGGCTACGTCGTCACCGAGCGCATGCTGGAGATGTTCAAGGACAGCGGCAAGAAGGCCAAGCCATGACGCTGCCCTTCTCCGCCCAGGTCACCGACGACCTGATCCAGGCCGCCTACTTCCTGGCGGCGCTCCTGTTCATCCTGGGCCTCAAGCGCATGAGCTCCCCCAAGGGCGCGCGGGGCGGCATCGTGTGGGCGGGCGTGGGCATGCTCGTCGCCACGCTCATCACCTTCCTGTATCCGGGCCTGCACAACTTCGGGCTGATGCTGGCCGGCATCCTGGTGGGCGGCATCGCCGCCTGGTGGAGCGGCAAGCGCGTGGCCATGACCGCCATGCCGCAGATGGTGGCGCTCTACAACGGCATGGGTGGCGGCGCGGCCGCCGCCATCGCCGCCGCGGAGCTGCTGCACCCGGCGGGCCTGTCCCGCGCGGCGGTGGTGCTGGCGGTGGCCGGCGCGCTCATCGGCGCGGTGTCCTTCAGCGGCAGCCTCATCGCCTTCGCCAAGCTGCAGGGCCTCATCAACCGCTCGCTGCGCTTCAAGGGCCAGCAGCTCGTGAACGGCCTGGTGTTCCTGCTGGCGCTCGGCCACGGCGCGGCGCTGGCGCTCGGCTACAGCGACGGCCCCGGCACGGTGGTGGCGTTCTTCGTGCTGGCGCTGCTGTTCGGCGTGCTCATGACGGTGCCCATCGGCGGCGCCGACATGCCGGTGGTGATCTCCCTCTACAACGCCTTCACGGGCCTCGCGGTGGGTTTCGAGGGTTTCGTGCTGCAGAACGCCGCCATGATCATCGCCGGCACGGTGGTGGGCTCGGCCGGCACCCTGCTCACCCAGCTCATGGCCAAGGCCATGAACCGCTCCATCGGCAACGTGCTGTTCTCGAACTTCGGCGAGACTGCCGCCGCGGGCGGCGAGGTGACGGGCAGCCTCAAGCCCATCGACGCCGCCGACGCGGGCGTGATGATGGCCTACGGCGCCAAGGTCATCATCGTGCCCGGCTATGGCATGGCGGTGGCCCAGGCCCAGCACAAGGTGTGGGAGCTGACACAGCTGCTGCAGTCCCGCGGCGTGACCGTGAAGTTCGCGATCCACCCGGTGGCGGGCCGCATGCCGGGGCACATGAACGTGCTGCTGGCCGAGGCCGGCGTGCCCTACGACATCATCGCGGACCTGGACGAGATCAACGCCGAGTTCCCCACCGCGGACGTGGCGCTCATCATCGGCGCCAACGACGTGGTGAACCCGGACGCGCGCAACCGCAAGGACAGCCCCATCTACGGCATGCCGATCCTGGACGCGGACAAGGCCAAGAACGTGATCGTGATCAAGCGCGGCCAGGGCCGCGGCTTCTCGGGCATCGAGAACGCGCTGTTCTACATGGACAACACGCGCATGCTCTACGGCGACGGCCAGGAGGCCGTCGCTAAGCTGATCCACGGCATCAAGACATTGGATTGAGCTGAAAGCGAGTAGATGAAAAAACCCGCTGAGAGGCGGGTTTTTTATTTCGGTGGCGGGTTCTGGGGCGCCTGCGGGTGCGATCGCATCTTGTCCTTGAGCTGCTGGCGCTGCTCCGGCGTCATGTTCTTCCAGCGTTCGCGCAGCTTCTGGCGCTGCTCGGGCGTCATGCGCTGGTACTTGTCGAACATGGCGCGGATGTGCTGCTGCTCGTCCGGCGGCAGCTTCTGGAAGTTCTCATAACGCTGGCGCAGGCGCGCGCGCTCGTCCGGCGTGAGCTGTTGCCAGCGCTGCAGGCGCTGGCGGAAGCGCTCCCGCTCCTGGGGGCTCATCTTCTCCCAGCGGTCGGCGGCGGTCTTGAGCTTGTGCTGGCGCGCCGCCGGCAGGCTCGACCACTTGTCCTTGTCGTAGCCCAGCACCTGCTGCTCGGCGGGCGTAAGCGCCTCCCACGGGACCGGCGCCGCATGCGTGGCCGCGACCGGCGCCGGGCCGGCGGCGGCGCCACCGGCCCACAGGCCGGCGAGCAGAAGGATGGCGGGTGCGTGCTTCATCGGACGGCGGCGCGTCCGGCGCCGGAGGGCGGCGTCTCGCTGCCCGCGGCGGGCGGACGGGGCTTGTCGCGGCGGCGCTCCGCCTCGGTGCGCACCTTGGCGGGGTCGATGCGGGCGAAGGTCATGGGATCCACCCACTGGCCGGAGTCGTCCTGCCAGTCGGCCATGAAGTCCAGCACCAGCGGGTCCGTCGGCAGCGGCGGTTCATCCTTGGCCTGGAGGGCACCGGCACCGAGGGCCAGCGGCAACAGCAGCGACGCGAGACGCAGGCGCTTCATCCGCCCACCCCGTCGTCATCTTCATCATCCACGTCGTCCACGGTGTCGGAGTCCGGCGCCGCCACCGGCTGGTCCTGGGTCTCCATCCACTGGTAGAAATCCAGGTCTGCGTACATGTCCAGGTTGTCCTGGGTCTCGATCAGGGGGGCGTCGGTGTTGGCGGCGCTGAACGGGGCCGAAGGGCCCGGCCCGCTGCCGCTCATCCAGAGGGCGCCACCCACCACCGCCACGAAGGCCAGCGCCACGGCTCCCGCCGGGATGCGCCAGCCCCAGGCGGGGCTGCGGTGCGCACCGACGGCGTCCACGGCCCGGCGGCGCGACTCGGACAGGCGCGCCAACACCTTCGGGTCCAGTCCGGCGGTGCTCGCCAGGAACCGCTCCCGGGCCCGCTGCGTGAAGATGTCGTCCATATCCTGCTTGTTCATGACCAGTGTTCCCCCAGCGTCTTCCGCAGGCTGTGTACCGCCCGCGACAGATGGGTCTTGACGCTGCCCTCGGAGCAGCCCATGGCCTTCGCCGTCTGCTCGACGTCCAGGCCTTCCAATATACGCAGCATGAAGGCTTCCCGTTGACGCGTGGGGAGCTCTCCCAGGGCCTCTTCGAGCGCCGTCATGGCCGCCCCTTGGGCCACCTGCTCGGAGGGGTCCCTCCCCGCCGGATCGGGCGCCGAGGCGATCGGATCCGGCATCTCGTCTTCCCCGTCCTCCTTCTGGCCGCCGAAGAAGGACAGCACCCGGTTGCGCACGGCGCGGCGGCGCTGGATGTCACGGATGCGGCTCTGCAGGATCTTATAGAAGAGGGGCGTCCACTCCGCCGCCGGGCGGTCTGCGTAACGCCGGGCGAGCTGGTACATGGCGTCCTGTACCGCGTCCTGGGCATCCTCCACGCTGCGCAGCCCGAGCTGGGCGATACGGAAGGCGCGGCGCTCCACGTCGGCGAGGAAGCGGTTGAGTTCTTGGGCGGTATCCAGGTGGGGTCTCGCGTGCCGGGCGCCCTGGCGCCCTCGGCGAAAGGTTATCATGCGGAGGCCTCGCCGCAGGCCGCGCGACCCTCCTATGCCCCAGCCGGACGGACAAATTTTCGTCAAACCGACACATGTGCTCGACGTGCGCGCGCGAATAGCATGCGCCCGTCCTTCATCCACACACTTATCCACAAATTCTGTGGATAACCTGCCGCCATGAAGCGCGCGCCGCTCTATCTCAAGGTAGCGGTGCCCTCGCCGCTGTACCGTGACTTCGACTACCTGCCGCCGCCGGACGCGGATGCCGTCCAGCTCCAGCCAGGCGTGCGCCTGAAGCTTCCGTTCGGCCGGCGCGAGGTGGTGGGCGTGCTCCTGGAGACCACCGCCAGCAGCGCGGTGCCCGCGGGCAAGCTCAAGGCGGCACGCAAGCTCCTGGACGCGGCGGCGGTGCTGCCGCCGGAGATGCTGGCGCTGGCCCGCTGGGCCGCAGACTATTACCGCCACCCCATCGGCGAGGTGATGCAGGCGCTCATGCCGGTGGCCTTGCGCCAAGGCAAGCCGGCAGAGCTTCCCGCCGCACCCCGCTGGCGGCTCACCCAGGCGGGCCTCGCCGGCGATGTCGCGGAACTCAGGCGCGCGCCCAAGCAGCGCGCGCTCCATGCCCTGCTGCAGCGCCATCCGGATGGCCTCGAAGGGCCCCGCCTCACGGAGGAGCTGCCCCAGGCCGCCGCCGCGGTGAAGGCCATGCTCAAGCGCGGGTGGATCGAGGATGCGTCCCGCCATGCCGCGGCACTGGAGGCGGACATCCCGCTGCCGGTGATGGAGGGCGCGCCGCTGAACCCCGCCCAGCAGGCGGCGGCGGACGCCGTCATCGCCGCGCTCGGCGGCTATCAGGCCTTCCTGCTGGACGGTGTCACCGGCAGCGGCAAGACCGAGGTATATCTCGCGGCCATCGCCGCCGCGGTGGCGGGTGGACGCCAGGCGCTGGTGCTCTTGCCGGAGATCAACCTCACGCCCCAGACCCTCGCGCGCTTCCGCGCCCGCTTCGGTGAGGTGGCGGCCTATCACTCGGGCCTCAATGACAGCGAGCGCCTGGCCACCTGGCTTGCTGCCCGGGACGGGCGCGCGCGGGTGATCGTAGGCACCCGCTCCGCCGCCTGGCTGCCGCTGAGATCCCCCGGCCTCATCGTGGTGGACGAGGAGCACGACGCCTCCTTCAAGCAGCAGGAGGGCTTCCGCTACTCGGCCCGGGACCTCGCGGTGGTGCGCGCGCAGCGCGCATCCATCCCCGTGATCCTGGGCACCGCCACGCCTTCCCTGGAGTCGCTGCACAACGCCGCCCAGGGTCGCTACACGCGCCTCGAGCTTCCCGAGCGCGCCGGCAGCGCACGCCACCCCAGCCTGAGGCTGCTGGACATCCGCAGCCGGCCCCTGGTGGAAGGCCTCTCCGACATCCTGCTGGACGCGGTGAAGCGCCATCTCGGCGCCGGCGGCCAGGTGCTGCTGTTCCTGAACCGCCGCGGCTACGCGCCCACCCTCATGTGCCACGACTGCGGCACGCCGGAAGCCTGCAAGCGCTGCGACGCGCGCATGACGCTGCACGGCGACCGGCGTCTCGTCTGCCACCACTGCGGCGCAGAACGGCCCGTCCCCAGGCGATGCAGCCATTGCGGCAGCGAGTCCTTCGGCGCCTTCGGCCAGGGCACCGAGCGCATCGAGCAGGCGCTCACGGAACTCTTCCCGGAGGCGGGCGTGACACGCGTGGACCGCGACAGCACCCGCCGCAAGGGCAGCATGGAGAAGATCCTGGACGAAGTGCAGCGCGGCGAACGGCGGCTGCTGGTAGGCACGCAGATGCTGGCCAAGGGCCACGACTTCCCGAACGTGACGCTGGTGGGCGTGCTGGACGCAGACCAGGGACTCTTCAGCGCGGACTTCCGCGCCAGCGAGCGCATGGCCCAGCTCATCATCCAGGTGGCGGGCCGCGCGGGCCGCGCCGAACGCACAGGCGAAGTGCTGATCCAGACCCACCAGCCGGACCATCCCCTGCTGCAGCACCTGGTGCGGGAGGGCTACGGCAGCTTCGCTGCGGCGGCGCTGGACGAGCGGCGCCTGGCGGCCTTGCCGCCCTATGCCGCCTTCGTACTGCTCAGGGCCGAGGCCCCGGCCCAGGCCGCCCCCACGGCCTTCCTGGAGGCCGCCCGGGAGCTGTTTGCCGCGCGGCGCGCTCCCGGCGTGCAGTTGCTGGGACCGGCTCCCGCGCCCATGGAACGGCGGGCAGGCCGCTACCGGGCCCACCTGCTCCTGCAGGCCGGCCAGCGCGGACCGTTGCAGAAGCTCCTGGCGGCCGCGTTGCCGGAACTGGACCAGCTCAAGCCCGCCCGGCGCGTGCGCTGGTCCGTAGACGTGGATCCCATCAGTCTCGATTGAAGCTGTATAGCTACGCTAGACAGTCCGGTAAAATCTGCGCCTCACTCATAGGTGCAGCTCCTTGAAACACGCGCTCGAAGCCCTCCTCCGCGACACCCTGAAGTCCCTGGGCCAGACCGCGCCTAATGGTCCGCTGGTGGAGCGCACCCGCGACCGCAAGCACGGCGACTTCGCCACCAACGTGGCGCTGGCGCTGTCCAAGACCGCCGGCAAGAAGCCCCGCGACTTCGCCGAGGAGGTCATCAAGGCACTGCCGAAGAACGACCTCGTGGCGAAGACCGAGATCGCCGGTCCCGGCTTCATCAACTTCTTCCTGGCACCCACCGCCTACCATGCGGAACTGAAGACGATCCTTGGTCAAGGCGAGAAGTACGGCACCAACGATTCCGGCGGCGGTGCCAAGGTGATGATCGAGTTCGTCTCGGCGAACCCGACCGGCCCCCTGCACGTGGGCCACGGCCGCGGCGGCGCCGTGGGCGACAGCGTGGCGCGTCTCCTGGAGGCCACCGGCTGGTCCGTGTGCCGCGAGTTCTACTACAACGACGCTGGCGCCCAGATCGATAACCTGGCGAAGTCAGTGCAGGCGCGCTGCCAGGGCACGGACCCCGACCAGCCCGGCTGGCCGGAGGACGGCTACCGGGGCGAATACATCAAGGACGTGGCGAAGGCATATCTGGCGAAAGAGACGGCCCACGCGGACGACCGGGACGTGGTGGCGAAGGGGGACCCGAAGGACCTCGCCGCCATCCGCGAGTTCGCGGTGGCTTACCTGCGCCGCGAGCAGGATCTGGACCTGAAGGCCTTCGGCGTGAAGTTCGACGTGTACTTCCTCGAGTCCTCCCTCTATAGCGGAGGCAAGGTGGAGGAGACGGCGCAGGAGCTGGTCAAGCACGGCCACACCTATGAGAAGGACGGCGCGCTCTGGCTGAAGACCACGGACTTCGGCGACGACAAGGATCGGGTCATGCGCAAGTCCGACGGCAGCTACACCTACTTCCTGCCGGACGTGGCATACCACGTGCAGAAGTGGCAGCGCGGCTTCCACCGCGTCATCGACGAGCACGGCGCCGACCACCACTCCACCACCACCCGCGTGAAGATCGGCCTGCAGGCGCTGGACATGGGCATCCCGAAGGGCTGGCCCGAGTACGTGCTGCACCAGATGGTGACGGTGATGAAGGGCGGCGAGGAAGTGAAGCTCTCCAAGCGCGCCGGCAGCTACGTGACGCTGCGCGACCTCATCGACATGGCCAGCAAGGACGCCACGCGCTACTTCCTGATCGCGCGCAAGTCCGACTCCCAGCTCACCTTCGACGTGGACCTGGCGACCTCCAAGAGCAACGACAACCCCGTTTTCTACATCCAGTACGCCCACGCCCGGATCATGAGCGTGGAACGCCAGCGCGCGGAGAAGAAGATCGGGTTCGACCAGTCGAACGGCCTCGCCAAGGCCGCACGCCTGGACGGCGTGCACGAGCAGGCGCTCATGACCGAGCTCTCGCGCTACCCGGAGCTCCTGGAGACCGCCGCCCGCAGCCTGGAGCCGCACCTCATGGCCCAATACCTGCGCGAGCTGGCCGCCGCCTTCCACGGCTTCTATGACAACTGCCCGTTCCTGGTGGACGATGCGGACCTCAAGGACGCGCGCCTGACACTCGCCCACGCCACCCGGCAGGTGCTGCGCAACGGCCTCGCGTTGTTGGGCGTGTCGGCTCCGGATAGCATGTAGCCCATGGCCAAGGACTACAAAAACTCGCCCAAGCCGAAGGACAAGCCGAAGAAGAAGTCCGGCGGCTTCCCGGGCTGGGGCTGGTTCCTCCTGGGCATCGTCGCCACCATCCTGATCATCAAGGGCGGCCCGGTGCTGTGGAAGGCGGAGATGGAAGCCGGCAAGCGCGCCAAGCCGCCGGCCGCGGCGACGGTGGTGAAGGCCCCTGCCGCCTCCACCGCGCCCCACTATGACTTCTACAAGATGCTGCCGTCCTTCCAGGTGGTGATACCGGGGCAGGACAAGGAAGTGAAGTCAGGCAGCCCGGCGACGCCCGTGAGCCAGCCCGGCAGCTACGTCCTGCAGGTGGGCTCGTTCCCGAACTACGCCGACGCGGACAAGATGAAAGCGACGCTGGCGCTGCAGGGCATCGAGTCCAGCATCCAGCAAGTGCAGGTCAACAACGGGTCCACCTGGAACCGGGTGCGCATCGGGCCCATCAAGGACCTGAAAGAGCTCAACTCCATCCGCGCCAAATTGGCCGATGACCACATCGAGCCTCTCGTCATCAAGCAATAAATCCATTGTGCTGCCTTCGGCAGCGATTTGATCAAGAGGGCGCGTTCCGCCGCGCACACGGGCCCCTTTTCTTTGCTCGCCCAAAGAAAAGGGGCGAAAAGAAAGGGCGCCCCCGAGGTGCCGCCGCTTCGCGGTACCCTGTGCTCCTTGCTCACTGCGGGGCCGCGCTCACGGGCCTTCCCTGGCCCTTCGCGCGGACTCGCCCTCCCTGGCTTCGTCCCTGCGGGCCGACCTTGTTCGCTGCGGTGCTCGGCGGCACCTAAGGGGGTGGGAAGAACTCGCGTCTCTTCCTCTTGCCCCGTAGCGCGCGCCGAGCATCGCAGCGAGCAAGCCAAGCCGAAGGGCGCCGCCAGGACGGCGGCGCCTTCACACGCGAGGCAGGGACGCCTCGTGTGTGAAGCTGCGCAGCGAGCGAGAAGCGCAGGGAAGCCGTGGCTTCCACGGCCCGCGCTCCGGGTGGGCGCTTTTGGTTACTTTTGGCGCGCCAAAAGTAACCCGGCCCCAGGAGGGGCCGGAACGGTTTGGACAGGGATGTCGATTCCGCGAATCACCCTTCGCCGTCTTCCCCGCCCAACTGACGGAAATCGATCCCCAGCGAGTTGAGCTTGCGGTAGAGGTGCGTGCGCTCCATTCCGACGCGCTCCGCGAGCTTGCCCACCTTGCCGCCGCAGAGCTGCAGCTGCTGCTCGAGGTAAGCGCGCTCGAAGTGCTCGCGCGCCTCGCGCAGCGGCATGGCCAGGATGTCCTGCTTGATGAGCGCCTCGTGGTCGCCGGTGGAGAGCGGCGCGATGGCCTGCTCCACCTCCTCCAGCGTCACCTCGCCGTCGCCTCCGAGCATCAGCACCCGCTGCACCAGGTTCGAGAGCTCGCCGAGGTTGCCGGGCCAGGGGTAGTTGCGCAGGCGGTTCTGGGCCGCGACGCTGAAGCGCCGGTACTTGAGGTCCAGGCTGTCCACCAGGTGGTCCGTGAAGTAGCGCAGGAGGTCCGGCACGTCCTCCCGGTACTCGCGCACCGGCGGCACCCGCACTATCACCGCCGCCAGGCGGTTGTGCAGGTCGCGGCGGAACAACCCCTGGTCGAGCTGCGACTCGATGCGCGGCTCGGCGGCGGAGATGAGCCGCACGTCGAGGGTGCGGGCGGTCTGGCTGCCGACGCGGGTGAACGCGCCCTGCTCCAGCACCCCGGTGAGCGCGGCCTGGGCCTCGTCGTGCAGGTCCGAGAGGTCGCCCAGGAACAGGGTGCCGCCGCGGGCCTGCTCGAAGCAGCCGGGCGACTCGGCGCCCTCGCGCCCGCACAGGGACTCCAGCACGTCGCGCAGCTGCAGGCCGGCGAGCGAGACGGAGACGAACGGCCCCGCGGCGCGCGGTCCCATGGCGTGCAGGTAGCGCGCCAGGGTCTCGCGGCCGGAGCCGGGCTCGCCCACCAGCATCACCGAGGCCTCGTGCGGTGCGAGCCGCCGCAGCTGGTCGCGCAGGGTCTGCATGGCGCGGCTCTTGCCGACGGGCTCCAGCGCCGGCCGGCTGCCTCCGCCATGACGGCTGCGCTTCTGCTTGCCGCTCTCCACCGCCTGTTCCACGGTGCGCAGGAGCTTCGCCAGCGACAGCGGCTTCTCCACGAAGTCGACGGCACCGAGGCGGGTGGCCTCCACCGCGGTCTCCACTGTGCCGTGGCCGGACATCATCACCACCGGGAAGGCGAGCGCCCCGTCGCGGGTCCATTCGCGCAGCAGGCTGATGCCGTCCATGTCCGGCATCCAGATGTCGAGCAGCATCAGGTCCGGCTCGGCATGGGCCCGCGCGGCGCGCGCCTCGGCGGCGTTGCCGGCGGTGCGCACCTCGTAGCCTTCCTCGGTGAGGATCTCCTGGACCATTCCGCGGATGTCCGCCTCGTCGTCCACCACGAGTATCTGCGAGGCTCTCATTTCGCCTCCCTCCTGCCGCCGCTGCGGCGTTCTCCGTTGCCCAGCAGCGCGTGGCCGCGGGTGTGTTCGTTGATGGGCAGGCGGATCACGATCTGCGCTCCGCCCTCGGCGCGGTTCTGCACGCGGATGCTCCCGCCGTGCTCCTCGGCCAGCTTCTTCACGATCGCGAGCCCCAGGCCCGTGCCCTTGGGCTTGCTGGTGACGTAGGGCTCGAAGGCCTTGCCCAGGATGCCGGGGTCGAAGCCCGGCCCGTTGTCTTCCACGGTCATCTCGGCCATCTCCTCGGCACCGCGCCGGAAGTAGTGGGTGGCGATGCGCGCGCGGCCGTCCTTGCGGCCCTCCAGCGCCTCGTGCGCGTTCTTGAGCAGGTTGTGCAGGATCTGGCGCACCCTGCCGAGGTCCGCGCGCAACGGGGGCAGCGCCGGGTCCAGTTCCAGTTCCACCTGCATGTGCCAGTCACGGGTGCGGTAGAGGTCGGTGACCTCGCGCACCAGCGCGTTGAGGTCGAAGGCGGACATCTCCAGCAGCGGCGCGCGCGCGTACTCGCTGAAGGCGTTGACCATGGACTTCATGGCCTCCACCTGCTGCACGATGGTGTTGGTGGAGCGGTCCAGCACGTCCGCGTCCTCGCCCTTGAGCTCAGCCAGGTAGCGCCGGCGCATGCGCTCGGCGGCGAGCTGGATGGGGGTGAGCGGGTTCTTGATCTCATGAGCCAGGCGGCGTGCCACCTCGCCCCAGGCGGCGTCGCGCTGGGCCTCCAGGAGCAGCGTCAGGTCGTCGAACACCACCACCCGGCCTGCCGGCACCTCGCCTGTGGAGGGCAGCATGGCGCAGCTCACCATGAAGATGCGCCTGCCGCCCGGGCTGTTCAGCACCATCTCCTCGCGCCACTCCTTGTCGTCTGCGTCGAGGTGACGGCGGCAGGCGGCCACGAACTGGCCGAGCAGCGTGTCCTCCTGGCCCAGGCCCACCAGCGAGCGGCCCATGTGCTGGTGCAGGTCGGTCTCCAGGATCGCGCTGGCGGCGGGGTTCGCGGTCTTGAGCACCAGCGCGGCGTTGAACGAGATCACGCCGGAGGACAGCCGCGTGAGCACGGCGCCCAGGTAGCTGCGCTCGTTCTCCACCTGCTCGCGGCTCTTGCGGGCGGCCTCGCGGGCTTCCGCCAGGCGCTGGGTCATCTCGTTGAAGGACGACACCAGGTAGCCCACCTCGTCGCGCGAGGGCAGCGGCAGGCGCGTGGTGAAGTCGCCCCGCGCCACGGCGCGGGTGCCTTCGACGAGATCCTGGATCGGCGCCACCAGGGTGCGGGCGGCCACGAACGCGCCCCACACCGCCATCAGCACCGACAAGAGCAGCACCAGGAGCAGCGTGAGGTTGAACATGAGCTTCAGCGGCCCGCGCAGCACCGTGAGCTCGCGATAGTGCGAGTAGGCCTGCTGCACGCGGTTCGCGAGCCCGCTCTGCTCGCCGCCCACGGGGTAGAGCGCCTGCAGGCTCTGGCGGTTCCACCATGCGCCGCCCGGCACGGGCACGGGTACCACCGCGCGGATGTGCAGCCCGCCCTCGCCCACCGGGTCCAGGCCCACGTACTCGTTGCCGGAGCGCACCTGCACCAGCACCTCGGGGCCGGGCATGTCCGGCAGCAGGCTGCCGGGAGTCGAGGAACTGGTGGCGATGATGCGGTTGTTGAAGCCGCCGAGGAGCGTGAGCTCGCTGGCGCCATTCAAGCGGCGCAGCTGGTCGAGTTGGTACGAGGCCTGGCGCGTGTCGGTCACCGCCAGGGTGCGGGCCATGCGCTCGGTGCGCACCAAGAGGTCGCGCACGCGCATGTCGAGCGCGGTGCGCGACAGCTCCATGGCATCGCCCAGCGCGCTCTCGATGCGCACGTCGAACCAGCTGTCGATGCCACGGCTGATGAACTGGTAGGAGAAGTAGTACACCAGCACCACCGGCATGATCGCGAGCAGGCTGAAGGTGCCGACCAGGCGCAGCGTGAGGCGCGACCCTGCCACGTTGCGGGCGCGCTGCAGCAGGAGGCGCGTGAGGTTGTAGCCGATGACGATGAAGAGCGCGACCGCGGCGCCCGCGTTCAGGAACACCAGCCACACGTGCATGCTCTCGAAGCTCGCGGAGTTCGAGGTGCTCCGGGCCAGCGTGATGAGCGAGGCCAGCATGACGATCATGCCGAAGCCCATCAGGAAGAAGACGCCGTAACGCTTCATGGCGACACCAGCACCCACTGGTACCAGTCGCTCGACAGGTCCCAGCCCTTGAACAGGGACGCGATGAGCTGCAGCGGACCGGGGAAGCTCTTCACGTCCAGCACCGCGCGCATGCGGATGTTGTAGCGGCCCTCCGGGTCCAGCAGGTTCGCGTCGATCACCGGCAGGTCGCTCACCTGCCCCAGGTCGGTGATGGCTTCCCGGTAGGTTGGGTAGCTCTGCTGCCCGCCGCTGTTGAGGTTGGTGACGATGAAGCGGCGGCTGAGTTCGTGGTAGCTGATCTGGTAGCGCTGCTCGAGGTAAGCGGCCTGCTGGTTGGTCCACCAGGTGCGGTGCTTGATCACCTCTATCTGCAGCTCCACCGTGAGCGGCAGGCCGTTCTCGAGCGCGTTCACGGCATCGTCGGAGAGGTTCATGCCCACGTCGGCGTTGAGGTAGTACACGCCGTTCACGAGCTCGGTGTAGGCGGTGCGGATCACGAAGCCCGGCTCCTCACCGGCTTCAGCGTGCGCGGCGCCGGCGAGGCCCAACGCGAGCAGCGCCCCGAGGCCGAGACCGGCGAAGCGCCTGAGGGCCGTGGGGTGCGTCATGCCGCCGCCTCAGCCGCGCTTCTCGAGACAGGCATAGTAGAAGCCATCCATCCCGCCTTCACCGGTGAGCACCTGCCGGCCCGCGCCGCTCGCGACGCCCCAGTCCGCGTCCAGTGGCAGGGCGGCGGCATCCGGGTGAGCGGCGAGGAAAGCCGCGACTTGGGCGGCGTTCTCCCGCCGGAACACCGAACAGGTGACGTACAGCAGCTTACCGCCTGGCGCGAGCAGCGGCCATAGCGCGGCCAGGAGCCGCGCCTGCAGCGCGGTGGCGGTGCTCACCTCCGCCGGGGTACGGCGTGCCTTCACGTCCGGGTGGCGGCGCACCACGCCGCTGGCGGTGCAGGGCGCGTCCAGCAGGATGCGTTGGTAGGGCGCCCCGTCCCACCAGGTCTGTACCTCGGCGGCATCCGCCACCTTGAGGTCCGCCGCGAGCCCGAGGCGCGTGAGGTTCGCACGGATGCGCTGAGCGCGGCGCGCCTCGAGCTCCACCGCCGTGAGCGCGGCGGGCGTGTGCCGTTCCAGGAGGTGGCAGGTCTTGCCGCCGGGAGCGGCGCAGGCGTCCAGCACCCGCATACCGTCAGTCACATCCAATAGTCCGACCGCGAGCTGCGCACCCTCGTCCTGCACCGAGACCTTCCCTTCCGTGAAACCCGGCAGCGCCTCCACGTCTACCGCGTTCTCGAGGACCACGCCGTCGGCGGAATGGGCGCAGGGCCGCGCGGCCATGCCGGCGGCGGCCAGGGCCTCCAGGTAATCGTCGCGGCTGCCCTGGCGGCGGTTCACCCGCAACGTGAAGGGCGGCCGCGTGTTGCCCGCCTCCAGCATCGCCTGCCAGTGATCCGGCCAGTCCTTCTTGAGTTCCTCGATGAACCATCCCGGATGCGCGAAGCGCGCCACCGGATCGTCAGCCACCGCGGTTTCCAGCGCATCCTTCTCGCGCTGGAAGCGGCGCAGCACCGCGTTGAGCAGCCCCACGGCCCAGGGTTTGTCCAGCGCGCGGCAGGCTTCCACCGTCTGCTGCACCGCGGCATGCGGCGGGACACGGAGGTAGGCGAGCTGGTAGAGGCCGAGCAGCAAGAGCAGCTTCACATCCAGGTCGGCGGGCTTGAGCGGGCGCTCCACCAGCCGCGCGAGCCAGGCTTCGAGGCGCGGCTGCCAGCGCAGCGTGCCGTAGCAGAGCTCCTTCACCAGCGCCGCATCGCGAGGATCCGCGCAGTCCGCGGCAGCCCGGTCGGCGGCCTGGGTCAGGGTCTGCCCCTCCTTGAGCACCGCGAGCAGCGTCTGCACCGCGAGCACGCGGGGGGCGGCGGCGCGGCGCGGCGCGGCCATCACTCGAACCGCGCGCCGGCGAGGTCGCGGCCATTGGCGAAGTCCGCCGCCGAGAGCACGCGCCCGCCGGCGGGCTGCAGTTCCAGGATGCGCAGC